>CAIWHI010000632.1 GCA_903912435.1 uncultured Bacteroidota bacterium
CAGATGTTTATTTTGTAAGCACCCACCAGTTTACCAACCAGAAATGGGGTACTAAAAACCCGGTGATGCTGCGTGATGCCGAGTTTGGCCCGGTTCGTCTAAGGGCATTTGGCAGTTATGCTTTCAGGGTAAAGGATGCAGCCACCTTTATTAAAGAAATAGCTGCAACCAATCCCGACTTTACAGTTGATGATATCAATGAGCAGATGCGCAATATTGCTGTATCTCGTGGTATGGATGCAATAGCTGCTTCAAAAATTGGGGTACTGGATTTGGCTGCCAACTATGATGAGGTATCGGGTATGATTACCGAAAAGATACAGCCCGAATTCGCTGAACTAGGGTTGTTACTTACAAAATTCCTGATTGAAAATATTTCCCTGCCACCTGAGGTGGAGGAAATATTGGATAAGCGCACCAGCATGGGCATTATCGGCAACCTTGGTGCATACTCACAGTTCCAGGCAGCAAACTCAATGGAAAAAGCCGCGGAAAACCCCAATGGCGGACTTGCCGGAGCTGGCATTGGAATAGGCATGGGCGCAGGTATGATGGGGCAAATGGGTAATATCTTCCAGCAAAACCAGTTTAACCCCAATCAGGGTCAGCCACAAAGTACTCCGGCTCCAGCCCCACCACCATTACCACCGGTGAAAAACTATTTTGTAGCAGTAGATGGCAAGCAAACCGGGCCCTACGATTTCACCTATATGAGCAAGCTAATAGGTGTAGGTGGCCTCAACCGTCAGGCACTTGTATGGTCTGCCGGTATGCCCGCCTGGGCCGCCGCCGATAGCCTACCTGAATTGGCCGCATTGTTCAACAACATGCCACCTCCATTAGCCCCACCGCTTTAGTAGGAGTTAGGTATCATATTCGATTTTTTAAGTAGCCCCGGCCTTTAGTGGCTGTTGCACAACTAGCTTAAGTAGCAAAAATAGGCTTTAAAGTGTCAAGTTTTTTGCTTATATTTGGTTATGCAAGGCAAAAAGACATATCAGGAGAAGTTATTTATGAGCTTCCGCCTAAGTGATAGAGTTCCGGAGGATAATTTCTACCGGCAGTTGAGCAAAACATTAGATATGAAGTGGTTATATAAGGCCACAAGATCCTATTATGGTTTAGAAGGACAGCAAAGTATTGACCCTGTAGTGTTTTTTAAGCTTATTCTCATTGGCTATTTTGAAAACCTTTGTAGTGATCGCAAGATAATCAGTACTGCAAGTATGCGAATGGACATGTTATTTTTTATTGGTTATGATATTGACGAAGAATTGCCATGGCATAGTACTTTAAGTAGAACCAGACAATTATACGATAAAGACATTTTTAAACAGCTTTTCCAGAAAGTACTTGCACAATGTATTGAGAAGGGTATGGTAGCAGGCAATAGACAAGCAATAGATAGTGTATTTATAAAAGCAAGTGCTAGTATGGATAGTTTAGTAGCAAGAGGTATCTTGGCGGATGGACTTACCTATGCAGATAACTTATGTGAGCAGGAACAGGAGAATAAAACTAAACTGAACGACAAATACCGCAGTACCACTGATTCGGATGCAAGAGTATCAACAAAACCAGGCAAACCTTCTGCTTTAAATTATTTGGCACAAGTAAGTGTAGATACAGGAGGTCATGTGATTACCAATATAGATGTACATCATGCCGATAAGAGCGATAGCCAATGCTTGAAAGAAGTGCTTGAGCATACCCAAAGCAATTTGCGCGCAAACGGATTGGTCATAGAAGAAATACTAGCTGATACGGGTTATAGCAGTGGTGCGGCTCTACAATGTTTGGAAGATAAAAAAATAGAAGGGTATATTCCAAACAAAAGCGGATATAAAACTGATAGGAAAGGATTTACATATAACAGCAACAAAGACGAATTTACCTGTTCAAAGGGAGCTATCTTATCTTTTATATCAAGGGTGCCTGGGAATGGAGATCGTTATAAGAGGGTATATTTGAGTAGCAAAAATGATTGCACTGCTTGCCCGCTACGTGAGCAATGTATAGGAAAATCATTCAACAAGAAAATAACCGTCAGTGAGGATAAAGATCTTTATGAAAAAATGTCTCGAAAGCTACGTACCCCTAAAGGCAAACGGATGTGCAGGCTAAGGGGGAGCACAGTGGAACCGGTCTTAGGAACTCTGGTTAATTTCCTGGGAATGAAACGAGTAAATACCAGGGGGCTGGCTTTAGCTGATAAATGTGCGACGATGGCCGCATTGGCTTATAATCTCAAAAAGCTGCTAAAGTTTAGAGAACCCAAGCCAAAAACAATCAAATTAGGGCTTCCAAAGCCAAAAATGGCTGAAAAGTCATTGTTTTATACTTATATCATGTATAGGTTCCCTCAAAGAATGGAAGCCGCGATCAGATGTAATTATAACTATATGTTAAATTAACAAATTTGAATGGCAATTCCTTAATGGTTGTGCAACAGCCACTTTATGCCGGGGAAAAGAAGTGAAAAGAAAATTGGCTTTAGCCAAAATTGGTTTGCAGGGATTCCATGCGCATTAATTTCGGCTAAAGCCAATATGTTTTATTGTTTCATACCCCGGCCTGAAGGCCAGGGCTACTGATATTGCGTTTTAAGAACATCAGAGGCCTCACCCCGCCCCACTGGCGGGAGTGTTCCACTAGGATCACTCGTGTCTACACAATTCCGCCGGTCTGCGACCGGAATTCAAAGAACAAAAGCCGAGGGTTTAAAATAAGCCTATAGCCAATCAGAGACCTCATCCCGGCCCTCCCTACAGTTGAAATAACGGGACAGTATGGAAAGGGTGCCATAACCAACCATATTTCATTGATAAACGCGCCAAAAAATGCCCCACTGGCGCGAGTGTTCCGCTAGGATCACTCGTGTCTACACAATTCCGCCGGTCTGCGACCGGAATTCAAGGAACAAAAGACGAGGGTTTTAAATAAGCCTATAGCCAATTAAAGACCTCATCCCAGCCCTCTCTCCCAATGAAAAAGCAGGACAAGCAGGAGAGGGTGCCATATCTTATTGTTTCTGACAATATTTTTAGGATGTTCTGTTAAAACTATTTGTAGGCATTTTTTAGTAGCCCCGGCATTTAGTGGCTGTTGCACAACTAGCTTAAGTAGCAAAAATAGGCTTTAAAGTGTCAAGTTTTTTGCTTATATTTGGTTATGCAAGGCAAAAAGACATATCAGGAGAAGTTATTTATGAGC
>CAIWHI010000633.1 GCA_903912435.1 uncultured Bacteroidota bacterium
TATTAGCATCAATTTTTACAATGTCTTCTCCTTTAAAGTCAAAACTGAATCGTTTATTTTTTTCGGTTTTTGAATACAAATGATATGCCTGTGAATATACTTTATCAATAGAAATTTTATGCAGGTAATGGATTTCGTTGGCTTCTACCACCAGATATCGCCTGTTACCAGTTGTGTCTGTTAAAAATTCCACTTCATTTACAGAGCCAACAAATGAAGCACGCCTGACGTAGTTTTCGTTGAAAATACCATAGGCTTTTCTTAAACGTATGGCAGATTGAGTAATAAGGGATTTAAGACTGCCTAATTCTGTCTTGTTTAAGTTTTCCAGTTCATCCAAATTAATAATCAGGTTTTCGGATAGATTTACCAATGTGTCTTTATTAGATGGGTTTACTATACCACTATACAAATAGCCGTATAATTTACTTGGCAATAGTTTGTTTAACCAAGTTGTTTTTCCAAGACCTTGCTTACCTACAAACACAAGTACTTGTTGGTTTATGCCATTTTTTATTTTTAGGTTATTGGCAGTTTCTGTGCCTTCCATAGCACAAGCCACCAGGTTAACAATCCACTTTTTAAATGCCCATTCCCAGAATGCTTGATTTTCAGCCTTTATAGTATCTGTAAGTTCTTTAATGTAGTCAACATTATCCCATTCTGGTAAGGTGGTAAAATACTCCTCGAATGGGTTGTTTTCTTTAATAAAGTTTGAGTTTAAAATACTTCTAAGTGTGGTAATTGTACATTTTATATTCTTTAGATTTAAATCTCTGAATAGTGTATTTACATCCCGCTCTGTAAGCAATCTGAACGTGTTTTTCTTGCCTTTTTCTTTGAATTCAGTTCGTTCTAAAATAGGATTGTGGCGGAATTCCCATTTTTTAAGCAGGTGTTTTTCAAGGATAGATATGAGATTTACTCTAACAGGTTCTTTTTTACTTGCAGGTACAGTAGCCATATACAATTATTATAGGTGCTAAAGTAATCATAGAATTGGAATTGCGTAAAGTATAGGTTTAATTACTTTGCACAATAACAAAAACGTACTAGCTTTGAAAAAAATATTTTTACGATAAATACTACTTATTATGAACAATTTTGAGAATTTTGATGAAATTGAAATAAAAATTAAAAACTTACTTGATGCGTTAGTAATTGAAGCAGATGAAAAAAAATATGAAGGAAATACTATTTGGACCAATAGAATAAAAGAACTTTTACGTGATTTGGGATGGGAACTTGGCTTTGAAGTCTGTCCTGATGGCAGTAGTAATCCAGCTTGGTTATTTGATTTAAACTGGTATCTTACAAATGAAGACGATAGAATAATCAGTTTGCCATTGGTAGTTGAATCTGAATGGAATAGAGATTTAAGGTCGATCAGATATGACTTTGAAAAATTATTAACAAGCAATGCAGAACACCGTTTAATGATTTGTCAGGCTAAAACTGAATTAATTGAGGAAAGATTTCAATATTTTGAAAAAGCAGTTCAAGATTAT
Organism: uncultured Bacteroidota bacterium; assembly: GCA_903912435.1. GTDB lineage: Bacteria > Bacteroidota > Bacteroidia > Chitinophagales > Chitinophagaceae > Nemorincola. The sequence goes on from CAIWHI010000633.1 coordinate 1,509, forward strand.
TGTCTAAATAACAAAAATGACAGATATTTAATTGCTATTCTTGATGATTACAATACTGGTGAATTTATTTATAAACTCTTGATTAAATAGGAATACTTCATTTAATCATTTTTATTTGCTTATAACTAATGTCAATTAACTCAAGAATAAAAAACTCCAGCCAGTCAGCCAAATATACCAAGATACTGACTGACCGACCGTAAAGTTTTTTTATCATTTCATTTTCAGGGGACTTTGATTGTAGAGTAAGACCGTCTCAAAAGAAAATTGCATAGGCATAGATATTGTGCACATATCTTTTGCCTTGATAGCTACAAATAAAATACAACATAACGCTCTTTTCAATAGGTAGGGATTTATAGTTTTTTAGAAATTTGCTGTTATGCGGAAATGGTTGTGATAATAAGCTCCTTCTCCTATTAAATAGATTAGCTCGTCTTTATCTCCTGTAGTAACCTCCTGAACATAGACATAAGTGCCAACTTTGAATTTACCAATTTCAGCGATGCACCGCACTCTGAAAGGTGTGTGCAGGTGGCGGATTTTACCATTGCTGTTGATAATCAAAATGCTGTTGGCATCACAATATTTTACTTCATATTCTGCCATAATTGAAAAAGAGGTTGCTCCGTTTTTATACAGAACAACCTCGTTTAATGGGGTGAATTTAATTCAGAAACCAGCAGCCTTGCCTGTTATCCAAGGCTTCTTTAAGGGTTATAGCCAGATCATAAGCATTTACTCCCCTATCCAGGAATGTATCAATGTAGCTGCTTTTATTACTACCAGTGAATAAGTTGTACAAATTCCACAGGTTTATAGTTCCATCATCAGACCTGCAAAATGCTTTATCTCTGAAATAGTCGTTACAAACCGTATTCAATTGCGATTCACCAAACATCAATTGTGGTATGTCTGCCTGTTGTAGCTCAGGTAGATACTTATACATCCTGCACCGTCCTATTAGCTGGGCAAACTGCGGCTCAGTCAACTGGTAGTTGTGCAGCTCTTTGAGGTTGGTTGCAAACTGCAAAGCATCGAAATCCTGTAACAGCATTCTTATGGCGTTACGCAGGTTATCCAGATTCTTAACTTTTAAGCTGGACAATAAGCCATCAGTAGAAACGCAAAGGTTAGTACATACCTTATTCTGGAAACCAACAAATATTTTGAAATGTTGGTCGGCCCCTGACTTGTTGTACAGGTTGTCCAGATTGTAGGCTTTTACCCCTCCAATAGTGAGATTTATCCTATTACCATTGATCTCAGAAAAGATGCTCGGCACTTCTACAACGAATGCCATGCGTTCATAATATAAGGTCTTTTCGTGCTCTAGGAGCTGATTTGCGGGCTTCAGCTTGGCTTCTGGTATTCTGCCTTTAATGGGGTGCGAGAGCCTTACATTGGGCTTTAAAATCGTTTCTCCATGATACACATCAGCAACCATATCCAGTGCAGATTGAATGAATTCTGCCTGACTAATAACAGGTTCATTGTCCTTAATGAATACTGGAATGATATGCCCAGCTCTGATTTCATTCAGGTTGCTTTCAATAGTATTTGCCTCTATGAATGCTTTAGAGGTGGATAGTAATTCAAATTCTGTGAATTCTTCCTGTTGTTTTACTTGCGGATTTTTAACTACTGTGAGTTCCATTTGTAGAAAAGTTGTTTTGATTGTTGAACAATTGTTGTTTACGTTTTGAAAATTCGGCTACCAATGCCTGTTGATAGATGGGATGGGCGTTGTACAGTGCCACCAGTTCATCATTGGTTTTGCATTCATGGATAGCCTTGATAATGCTCTCTGTTGTTAGCAAAGGCGCATTAGTACCTTGGTTGCACCATTTCAGGATAATTGCGCCTGTTTCTGTGGACGGTACAAATTCAGGCTTACCATAGAATATTTGTGTCCTGTCTTTGGTAACTTTAGCTTTAAGGCTGGTGTCAAGGTCAAA
>CAIWHI010000634.1 GCA_903912435.1 uncultured Bacteroidota bacterium
GAGTTCACTTGCAACACAATCAGCACAGAAGGTACATTCATAAGTGCAAATCATTGCTTCCGTAGAATTAGGTGGCAATTTCTTACCGCAATTTTCGCAAATAGGTCTTAGTTCCAGCATATGGTTTGTTTTATTTTGTAGGGATTTTTCTAATCAGTTCCCATAGTACAACTCCTACACTTACCGAAATATTGAGTGAGTGCTTTGCGCCCCATTGTGGTATTTCAATACAGCCATCCACAATTTCAAGAGCCTCATCACAAACACCGCTTACCTCATTGCCAAAGACAAGAGCTGTTTTTTTATTATCCAATTGTAATTCCTGTAGCCAAACACTACCATGGGCTTGTTCTACAGCAAGCACCTGATAACCATTGGCTTTTGCAGCTTTAATGGCTTCAACAGTAGTATTAAAATGCGCCCACTTTACGGTTTCAGTAGCACCAAGGGCAGTTTTATGAATGTCTCTATGTGGAGGGGTAGGGGTATAGCCACACAGGTAAATTGCTTCCACTGCAAATGCATCTCCGGTACGGAAGGTGGAGCCTACATTATGCATGCTGCGCACATCATCAAGTATTATAATAAATGGATTTTTGGCTGTATCCTGGATTTCATCGGCACTTATTCTGCCCAGGTCGTCCATTGATTTTCGTTGCATCTATATTATTTTGCATTAAATAATTGGCCGGAAGAAATTCCAGACCTATTGGGTTACATAGTATTGAGGTCAGAAACATGTTTTTTTACGAAATCATGCTTTTTGCCGTATTTGGTAGTAAAGCCTACTGTTAGATACATGATTTGAATTTTCTCTCCATCATATGGTTTTATGCCACTATGGGTGTAATCTGCATTAAGGAAACCATTTGGATAATATTGTGCTTTAAGAGTTACACCTCTTGGCATTGCAACCCCTGCAAAAACATAAGGCATAAAAAGAGGTGTACGGTCGCTAAACCACTCGCTGAACTTATATATTTTTTGGTTTCGCAATGTATAGCCTTTCTCCCTGTAATTAAGTGCCAGATCTAGTCCGGTACCTAAAAATACATATCGTCCTTTTCCAGCCATATTGCCCATCTTTATTCCAATGGGAGCCCCTAAATTATACGTTCTGTGTTTTACAGTATAGTTGCCCAACTTTTCGATAAATCCTAAGTTTTTAATATCAATTCCAGTAAAGCATCCAAAATGTTGGTTGAGGTTGTAATTGAAGGTGAAACCAAAATTTAAAATCCATGAAAAACGAACAGTACCATAAGTGCTTCCAGTGGATGTTTGCCCACCACTGTTGAATACCGGGTGAGTGTTAACTGAGTTAGACAACATTGGGCCATCAAACGAATTACCAATAAAGAATTTTGGAATTGCAGGCTTGCCACTTTTTAATGACATTGAATCACCAATGGGTAATTTAGCCATTGCAATATTGGCATATAAACTGAAAGTTACCAATGTGAACGCGAATAGCTTATTTGACATGTGTATATTTTTAGCAAAAATATGACTATTTACACGTATTCAGGTTTATAATTCCTGAACATGTGTATAAATACCCTTTTACCGTCTGCAATATTTTCATTCAAAATACTTTGGCATAAGTATTGCCAATTATCTTTAACCCTCATTTGAATATAAAAATAGGGAGTATCTTTGTCATAATGTCCGAAATCAGATCAATGCGAAATATGTTACTCAACCAGAATGAGCAGGAAATGGAGTTTATGCCCATAGTGCCATTAGGGGAAGATGAAATGGATGATGAGGAAAAAAGCTCGCTTCCAACCGAATTGCCAATTATTGCCCTAAGAAATACTGTATTGTTTCCTAATGTGGTGCTGCCTATCACAGTAGCCAGGGAGAAATCTGTAAAAGCTATTGCCGAAGCCCAGCGCACTGGAAAATGGATTGGTGTACTTGCCCAAAAGGACAGTAATAATGAAGACCCTAAGCCTTCTGATATATACGAGATAGGTACATTGGCCAAAGTGGTGAAGCAGATAAAAATGCCCGATGGCAATATAACTATCTTTATAATGGGCCGCATGAGGTTCAAGATTGATTCTTATACCCAGGAAGACCCGTTCTATTCGGCTAAGGTTACTTATCTTGAAGATATTTACCCAGAGAAGGATGCCACGTTCGATGCATTGATTTCTTCAATCAAAGACTTGTCTGAGCAGATTGCCCAGTTGAGCCCTAATATGCCTAATGAGGCGAGTATAGTGCTGCGTAATATAGAGCAGCAGTCCTTTCTCATGCACTTTGTGGCATCTAACCTTACATCTAAACTGCAGGATAAGCAGATGATGCTTGAGGAGAATGATATAAGGCTGAGGGCAGAAAAATTATTGCAATTATTGCAATCGGAGTTGCAGTTGGTGGAGTTGAAAAACGAAATCACCAATAAGACCCGTACCGATATAGATAAGCAACAGCGAGAGTATTTTTTGCAGCAGCAATTAAAGTCGATACGTGAGGAACTTGGTGGAGACCCTAATGACCGCGAAATAAAAGACCTGCAAAAAAGGGCTGAGGGGATGAACTGGACCGATGCCGCCAGGGAGTTGTTCAAAAAGAATATTGAGAAGCTGGAGCGCATGCATCCCAGCACGCCCGACTATTCGGTGATTTACAACCACCTCGATTTGATGCTGGATCTGCCCTGGAACGTTTTTACCGAAGATAGTTACGACCTCAAAAAAGCACAAAAAGTGCTTGATGACGACCACTATGGTATGGACAAAATTAAAGACAGGATAGTAGAATACCTGGCTGTACTGAAATTAAAGGGCGATATGAAGTCGCCTATATTATGTTTCGTAGGTCCTCCCGGAATAGGTAAAACTTCGCTTGGCCGTAGTATAGCAAATGCCATTCATCGTAAATATGTGCGCCTGAGTTTGGGTGGATTACACGATGAGAGTGAATTGCGAGGGCATCGTAAGACCTATATAGGTGCTATGCCTGGCAGGATTATCCAGCAGCTCAGGAAAATAAAATCATCTAATCCGGTATTTATATTAGATGAAATAGACAAGCTGGGTAAGGACTTCAGGGGTGACCCTAGTTCGGCTTTGCTGGAAATATTAGACCCCGAGCAGAATAATTCTTTCTACGATAATTACCTGGAGCTTGAGTTCGACTTATCGAAGGTGTTATTTATAGCTACTGCAAATAGCCTGAGCGATATACAACCAGCCCTTAGGGACAGGTTGGAGATTATCCAATTATCTGGTTATTCACCTGAGGAGAAAATAGAGATTGCCAAGCGCCACCTGATACCAAAACAAAAGGAATTACATGGCCTTGCCAAGGTGCCACTGCGTTTCCCTGATAAAGTAATTTATAAAATAATTCAGGAATATACCCGTGAAAGCGGGGTGAGGGAAATGGACCGTTTGCTTGCTGCCATGATGAGGCATGCGGCAAAGCAGGTAGCAATGGAAGAAAAAGTGGTAGCTCAGGTTACAACCGCACAGGTGGAACTTACACTGGGTAAACCTAAATACAATAATGATATTTATACCAAGGGGCATCCTACAGGTGTAGTGGTAGGCCTGGCCTGGACTTCCGTAGGTGGGGATATACTGTTTATCGAAACATCCTTATCCAAAGGCAAAGGTAACCTGACACTTACCGGTAATTTGGGTAACGTGATGAAAGAAAGCACATCAGCAGCACTATCTTACCTAAAAGCCCATGCCGAGGATTACAAGATTAACCCTGATAAGTTTGACGAGGTAAATATACATGTACATGTGCCTGAGGGGGCAGTCCCTAAGGATGGTCCAAGTGC
>CAIWHI010000635.1 GCA_903912435.1 uncultured Bacteroidota bacterium
ACCATCTTTCATTGCTTTCCGTATTCCGGCAGTTATATTCATTGCCCTTCGGTCATTCTCTACTTCCGGAGCGGTCAGGTATAAAGCCAACAGGAATTTTTGTTCCGGTATCTCCATGTTCAATGGCTGCTCTATACCCTGTGGTTCTACACCCAGCTTGTGAAGCTGGCTGATCATGGTATATGCCTCTGGCGCATTTCGGGAAAACCTGTCCCATTTCAGGAATAGCAACAAATCAGCCATTCCCTTGTTCTTACGCAGAGCTGTAATGATATTGTTGAACTCTGGTCTGTCGAAAGTCTTGGCTGAATAGTCCTCCTTATAAAATGCTACAATTTCGATACTGTTTACTGCGCAATATTTCCGAAGCATTTCTTCCTGGTGGGCAAGGCTATGACCTTTCTCAGCTTGCTCGTCTGTACTCTGCAAGTAAAGCGGCCTTCGCAGCAGCGGTAATTGCTTCATCAATCCGGAAGAAAGAGGTTACTTGATAGGTTCTGAATTGCTTCAATCCGGTTTGAATTTCTAAAAAATTAGACAGATGAGGTTCTTCTTTTGGATAATTATGAAATAAACCTGTTTGAGCCGGGCTATGGAGTCTATATTCTAAAAGTAAAAGCCAGAACACTTTCTGGCGAATTCAGCGCTCCCTATGTACTAATATTCACAGTCTCCAAGCCATGGTGGGCAACATGGTGGTTCTACTTAATGTGTATTTTGTTTATTGTAGGCACTGTAGCTTTAGTAATAAATAGATACCAAAAAAATGCTGCACGGGAAAAAAGTTATTTACAAAAAGAACTAAGCGCATTGCGGCTACAGATGAATCCTCATTTTCTTTTCAATACCCTGAATAGTATTTATTCATTGTCGAAAATGAGTTCGCCTCGCACACCCGATGTTGTGCACAAGCTGTCGGAGTTGCTGAGATATGTAACCTATGAGTCGGCCCAAATGCTTACTACGATTGAAGAAGAACTAGGTATTATTGATTCGTATATAGAACTTCAGCTAATTCGTTTTGAAGGTAGGCTGGATATTTGCAAGGATGTTATCACAGATGAGCCCCAAAATACGATAGTCCCCCTCCTTTTACTGCCGCTTATTGAAAATGCTTTCAAACATGGTGTTGGCGCCCGAGGAGATCAATCATTTATCCACATAAACCTATTACTTTCAAAGCATATTTTGATCTTTGACGTAAAAAATTCGATTGCTACAGAATCTGTACGGCCCGAGGGGTATGAAGGGGTGGGGCTAAGCAATATTAAACGACAGTTGTCGTTACTTTATAAGAAATATTCGCTCACAACATCAACAAAGGACAATATATTTTTAATGAACCTGACAATAGACCTGAACAGTTATGCCGGTGATAAACTGTCTGATAATAGAAGATGAGCCACTGGCTGCACGAGTTGTAGCCGAATATGTGTTGCAGATACCCGAGCTTCGGCTAGCAGGTATTTGCGAAGATGTGCCCAGCGCCTTGAATAAACTAATCGAAGAAAAAATCGATCTGATACTGCTTGATATAAATTTGCCTAAGATCAATGGCATAGAGTTCATAAAAATGCTACCTCAGCAATGCCATATTATTTTTACTACAGCGTATCGAGAATTTGCAATTGAGGGCTTTGAACTTGATGTTGTCGATTACCTTCTTAAACCGTTTACTTTCGAGCGTTTTTCGAATGCCGTCAATAAAGTGTTAGAGTATGAACGTCTGCTTGCAAAAAACCCAGATGGAGTAGTCACCAAAAGTTACATATTTATTAAAAGTTCCGGCAGGATGCTAAAAGTGCTTTTTGATGACATATTATTTGTTGAATCATTGCAGAATTATGTAGTACTCCATTTGCAAGGAAAAAAACTCCTCACGTACTCTACTCTTAGGAACATAGAACAGTTGCTACCGGTAAACAGATTTATAAAGGTACAGAAATCGTTCATAGTTTCTATTGACAAAATAACAGAGCTACAGGCTACGCAATTGTATATTGGCAAAACAGCCATTGCGATCAGCCGGAAACTGAAAGAAGAAATACGACAAAAAATACTATATAAAGACGCTACCCAAAGTTGAGTTGGCATGTCAATGATAAGTATTTTTATCACAAATGGTTAGGCGGAAATACATCTTTAATAGTCATTAATAATTTGGCTATATGGCTAGTGTTAGTTTAAGTGGTAGCATATAATTGATTTTTCGGTTTTAGCCAAGCTATTTTAGTGTGAAAGAAGCAGAGTAGAAGCGTTTGGAAAAAGGAAATCGGAGAACGCCCAGCGCTCTCCGATTTCTTCATTCACCGCACTCTTTTTTTGCTTCTAACGGACAAAACTTAGAATCAGGTAAGATATATATATTATTTCTCTTTAATTGATTGGCCGCCACTTTTGCGCTTAATATTTTAGCTTTTTTGTTTCGCTGTCGCTCAAGGTTATTTCATATTAAAGTTTTTGAACTGAAATGTCTGATAGATTGTATCGTCACCTGCTTGCTTAGCGACATTTATATAAATGGCTTTTGGGCTGTAATGGCTACTTCACCAAGAGAATTATTGGTTTTATGAAGCTGAATGCTAGATGGGGCGGCGCTATTTTCATTTACAGTTATTGGCATCAAAACAGCTTCATAACCCTAAGATATAGCAGATAGAAAATAGCTACCAACTGATAGCTGACTGAATAAAAATACCCCTTTATCATCAGTGATTTCAGTTTTCACCCATGATGAATCTACAGATTTCAATAGTGAAATTGTAACTCCACTAAGGGTTGTCTTTTCATCACTTATTGTTCCATTAATTGTCAATAGCTGGGCTGATAACAGAAATGGACATAACATACAAACCAATAAGGATAATGCTTTGGTAATCCTACTCATACTGATGTAAGCTTTACTTCAACAAAGGTAGGGGCAGAAAACCAGTCGGTATAGAAGATTAGCCATATTTAACTGGTAGCCTATTATTCATTAGTGACCAGTACTGGTTTATAGAATTTATATACAATAAAAAAGGCAGGAGCATTTCCAGTCCCTGCCTTTTAGCAAAATGCATTTACAGTATTAATGTTGCACCTGAATTTTGTTGTTATAATTAATGTTTTCTGACTTAATATTCATTAAGTATAGTCCGTTGTTAAGACCTGATAAATCAAATTGTTGATTCCCAGAACCTTTTGTCAGGGTTAGTGATGACTGAATTACTTCCTTACCTGTAATATCTGTAATAGTTATAGTGGCCTTTTCAGTTGCTAATGCCTGCCAGCTAAGGTTCAGTTTTCCATTTGTAGGGTTTGGATAGGCTGCAATTGAAGCAACTACATTATTTAGGCCGGGTACAGATTCTACACCTGGTGTAATTGTTTTTGAAACGGTATGCTGAATAAAATTGGCAGTCGACATAGATGGATTTGTCGTAGTCAACATAATGCCTGTAATTGGCGTAGTAGTATAATTTATAGCCTCAGGATGAACGATATAGGTCTGACCAACTGGGATATTTGGGAAAGTATAATGACCTGCCGCATCAGTGAATACCTGCTGAATAAGGCTACCTGTAGTTGAATTAATCAGGTAAATTCTTAGATGAACTGCAGGTAAGGCTGTAGAAGAACCACGATTAGCACCGGTTGTAACGTCTCCTGCAATAAATCCTGTACCGGCAGGTACGGTACCCCATGCCATATCGATGTTTTTATTCACATCGGCTGTTCCGCTGGTGTGGTTGATAACATCAGCCGTATTCCAGAAATAACTGCTGGTGTGGTAGGTAGGCACATATCCTGTATAGGAAGCTGTAGAATCGTAGCCTCCAGCTTTAACCCTGAAAGAATCTGAGGCAAGTCCGGCAAAGTGATAATAATAACTGCTTATACCCGATACCGTAGTATTAATTGAGTCTACTGCTACTAAATTATGTGTACTTGTGTTGTAATGTATTAACCAAATTGTGAGTGGTCCTGAATAAGCTGAGCCTGGAAAAACTATATTCCCTGAAATACCATCAAGTGCCGAAACATTGATGACCTGGGTGCAAAAGACAGTGCCACTACAACTTGCCACGGTATAGGTTAATGTGGTTGTACCAGAAGCGACACCGGTAACCACGCCAGTTGTTGTGTTAACAGTAGCAACCGCCAGGGTACTACTCGACCATGTACCTCCTGGGGTAGCATTGGTATATGTTACTATAGCCCCTATTGCAATATTTAAGGTTGAGTAGGCAATAGGTGCTAATGAAACGGGTGTACCCACTGTTAATACTTTCGTCACAGTTTCAGCTCCACAAAGCCCAAACCCGGTATAACTAATCAATGTAGTGCCCGAAGACACTCCGGTTATCGCGCCAGTACTTGAAATGGTGGCCACCGCAGTATTTGAACTTGTCCATGTTCCGCCCGGAAAGGAATCAGTCAGGGAATCAGAAGCCCCAATACATAACATAGATGGTCCAATTATCGGACCCACTCCCGTTGAATTAACCGTGATACTCAAATCAACAGAACAGCCTGTTCCTAAAGTATAATATACAGTGGCAACACCTGGAGAAACAGCTGCAATAGCCCCGGTAGTTGCATTTATAGTAAGTATTGCTGGATAATCAACACTCCATGTGCCACCAGGCATTGCATCTGTAACAATTGACGAAACCCCTATACACATACCTGTAAGCCCTACTATGGTGCAAACAAAGGGCCCTACATTAAATACTTCGGTAACGTAGGAGCCTCCAACGGTATATGTTATAACGCAGGAGCCAGTTGCAGCACCATATAATGTCCCATCAATTGGGTCTATTGTGGCGATGGTAGTATCACTACTGCTCCAGGTGCCGCCAGGTGTTGAATCGGCGAGATAGGCGTAGGAACGTTGGCATACAGTTGTAGGCCCAACAATTGGGGTGATGGCAAATGTTACAACAGAAGCTATCATTGCTGTAACAAAAAGAAATAACAGTTTTTTCATAAAATAATTTATTTTGTTAGGTTAAGAAATGGATGCTCATTAAGTCAATTTGGTCATAAATTATTTAAACAATCTTTTTATATAGACGCAATTTTTAAGCTAAATGTTAGTAACCCAGCAAAATAGATTATTCGTTGAAAATTTTAATCGGGAATTACTGGTTTTTTACTTTGATAAAATTAGTGAACATGAAATAATTTCATAGGTGGTTTTACACGAAATGCAGATTTTGGTTGGTGAAATGCATCAGGCTGGCATTTTAACAGTCAAAGAAATGGAATGAACGCATTGAGTTAGACTAATTCAAGAATAGTGTTTGATTTGTATGTTTTTAGCAACACGGCTTAGGCCAGTGTTCAACATGTCATACTTTGAACGAATTTTGTAAAAATTGCCCAACAGAATTCGGGTATTGGTACACCGATTAACTATAAAGCATGGAACGAAATTAGAAGATGTCTTTCTATAACAAGTAGCAATATTATATCACCCCCAAGTAGTTCACCAGCCGTAATTCCAAATTATTTACAGCGATTACTAAGGCTCTATTTGAATGAAATCTATTTTCAAAGACAATTAATTTAGGGCTGTTTTAACCTTAGGTTTAATATAGCCCTGCAATATCGACTAGTTATTTCAGGCAGATGAAATTTTGCTTCAGCACATATATCTGCCTGAAAAATTCCATCAACCGGTTCGATAATTCGTCGGGGGAGTCCACAACCTTAACTAATAAAGCCGCTCTAGTAGCGGCTTTATTAGTTATAATCATCCCCAAACCTAAAACAAAAAAGGCTGCCACAACGATTTGCAACAGCCTATATCTATGATTATCAACAGCGATTACTTCACCTCCAATCCCATATTCCAGAATAAGAAAGCCCATTTGTCGGCTTGCTCGGCTATGATCATGTCGGTTGGTTTGCCGGCACCGTGGCCTGCTTTGGTTTCAATTCTTATCAGTA
>CAIWHI010000636.1 GCA_903912435.1 uncultured Bacteroidota bacterium
GTTTTTAACAGTCCATTTAGGATTTTTGAAAACGGAATTGTCAACATCCTTAGTTACAAGGTCATAGCTGCCAATTGCCTCATCATTTAAGTACAATGTCTGGTTCATGGTATAATATCCTGTAGTATCATAAGTGTTATTATAAACCGAACGGATTAAGAGGTTGAATTTCAGTGCTTCTTTACTTACGTCCAGTCTTATCAGGTCTGTAAAATCTTTATCATGGTTGACCGATAGAAGCATTGAAAAACCATTATCGGCAATATATTCCGTCTTGGAATCCTTATACAAATATTTTGAAATCTTGCCATTACTATAAACATAAAAATTAGATGTACCGAAGACAACAGTTCCATCAAAAAGGGACTTAATCTTCAACATACTAATTATATTAGCATCGACAGGGTCCGGCATTATTTCGCATTTTTCATAAGTTAATAAGGTTTGGACTTCAGTTAGTTCTTCATCCTCGTGGTTTTTACAATACTCCTTTTACCGGACGGAGTAATAGTAATTGATTGGAAATCAATGTACTTACCGGCAGGTATGGTGAAAATTAGAGGTTCTTTGTATTGTAAATCGGTTTCACGAGGGGCATAGCCATCAAGCGTATAGTATATTTTAGCACCCTCAACCAATGGGGTAAGCTCTATGCTGTGCTTTGCTCCATTGAACAAGGTATCCTCGGTTCCCAATGCTTCAGGAACCCTGTAGTTGTAACCTGCAGCATCCAGCATGGCCAGTGCATGTGGTATGCGCTGTTCAGAGAAGTTTTTGTAATCTTTATTTCCTTCGGTTGTCCAACCTGTTTCGGCCATGGCCAACATACGGGGGAGGAGCATGAATTCGGCCTTGGCTGGGGTAGCAATATACTCAGTCCAGAGGTTGGCTTGAACACCTATTACGTGTTTTTGGGCCTCTTTACTTAAAACTGCGGGTATTGGGTTGTAATTGTAGGCTTTAGATAATGGCGCATTACCACCTATTGATAGTGGTTCCTGATTGGTGCCGCTTTGCTTGTGGTCGAAGTAAAGACCACCGCTGCCAGGAGTCATAATTACATCGTGGTTTTGTTGGGCAGCGGCTATTCCACCAGCCTCCCCTCTCCAACTCATTACGGTTGCATTGGGTGCCAGGCCACCTTCCAATATCTCATCCCAGCCCACCATGCTACGGCCATTGTTGTTGATAAAGCGCTCCATATGCCTTACAAAATAGCTTTGCAAGCCTTCTTCGTTATTTAGTGCAGAATCGGCTATCAATTGGCGGCAATAAGATGAAGCCTTCCAGGTGGCCTTGGGGCATTCGTCGCCACCTATATGTATATACCTGCCGGGGAATAATTCCATCACCTCACGCAACACGTCCTCCAATATTTTGAAAGTGGTGGGCGATGGGCAATATACATCATTACTCACACCCCATGTTTCCATTACTTTGTAGGTTTTGGTTGGGTCGCAACTCATCTCGGGGTAGGCAGCTACAGCAGCTTGTGAGTGACCGGGCATTTCAATTTCTGGTACTATGTTTATAAATCTATCGTGTGCATAGGCCACAATGTCCCTTATCTGGTCCTGGGTATAATAGCCCTCGTAGGGGGTATTATCGTAGAGGTCATTATTGTTGCCTTTGAAGTCACCAATTTTGGTTTGGGCCCTTTTACTACCTACCTCAGTAAATTTAGGATACTTCATTATTTGTATCCTCCAGCCCTGGTCGTCGGTAAGGTGCCAATGGAAATTGTTGAGCTTATACATGGCCATCACATCAAGGTATTTCTTGATGAAATTTATATCGAAGTAGTGCCTTACCACATCGAGGTGCATCCCACGATAGGGGAAACGAGGTTCATCTTTTATGGTAGCACATGGCAGGGTAGCATAGCCAGGATTAGTATTATGTACAAGCTGAATAAGTGATTGCACACCATAAAACAAACCTGCACCATGACCATGAATGGTGGCTTGGTTTGTGGTAATGGTTAGTTCGTAACCCTCAGGTGCCATGTCGCCCTTGAAATTGGTAGCCAGGACTATTGAGTTTTTAAGGAATGCGTGGCCCTTGTCAATAGTGTTAAGGTCGGTAACAGATACACTCAAACCATTTTTTTTAAGATAATTAGTCAGGTATACCACAGCCCTATTGGTTGGGGAATCTGTGAGTAGGTTAGTTTCAGGAGTTATCCGGAATTCGCCAGCAGTCTTTTTTACAGACTGAGGTGCAGGAATAATACCCAAATATGGGTCACTTTTCTGGGCAAATGATTGTCTACCTAAGGCAAGCAATATTAAAATCAGTATCTTTCTCATGAGTTATTATTTTATGTCAATGACTTGTTCTGCCACATTCCAGCCTTCCACCATTACTTTAGGTGTTTGGCCCGAGGTAGGCGTGTATTCGGCAATTATCGTTTCCTGCTGACCGGGAAGCACCGAAATATAGTTATTATTATAGAAACAAGGTAATATCCTTTGTTTACTTACCGGGTCTATGAGGGAAATGCGGTTGAAAAAGGCAATGGGACTACCATAATTATTGGTGATGCTAATGGCAACTTTCCCCTTATTGATTTGGTGGGCTTCA
>CAIWHI010000637.1 GCA_903912435.1 uncultured Bacteroidota bacterium
GATACAACCACCCCATTACCGAGTTGATATCATACGGGTTGGAGCCATATACCACCGGGGAGTTGGTATAGATAAACTGGAAATATTTTTGGGCATGTACCTGGCTGGAGAGTATTAGGAGGAGGAGTGAGGGGAGGAGGTTTTTCATTTTGTTTTGGGGGTTGAGGGAGTAAAAGTAGGATTTTTGTATTGTCGGGTTGTATTTGAAGGATTGAGATTAAGTAAATAATTTACCTCAATGGATATAAGTTTGTTCCACAACAAATAGCCTTGAAATTCATTAATTAATTACACATACCTATGTTTGCATAAAGTAATCACTATCTTGTAGCATGGAGAAAGACCAAATAATAGAAGTAGCTTGTGCTATTATCTGCATGGACGAAAAAATTCTTGTCACTCAACGCAGCGAAAAAATGGCTTTACCATTAAAATGGGAATTCCCGGGTGGAAAATTACATAAAAATGAAACTGCAGAAAATTGTATTGAAAGAGAAATTAAAGAGGAACTAAATATTAAAATTAAAGTTGTGAAGAGAATTAGAAACAGCCTATTTAATTATGGTGGATTTTCTATAAACCTTATTCCTTTTATTGCAGAATATGTTTCTGGTGACATTTTCTTATTAGAACATAAACAATTTAAGTGGCTTAATGATAACGAATTAACGACTTTAGATTGGGCAGAGGCGGATATACCTGTATTAAATGATTTTTTAAATTTCAAACATGCTAAAAGAGGGGATTTACGAGCAGATTATAAGTAATGTACTTTCAAATGAGATATCTAAATTAAATAGCGAATCTTATTTTGTTAAAGACTCTTATTTAGATAAAGCTGAGTCTTCTGGTTATTTAAGTAAGTACTTGGTTGATCTTGTTTCATCTGCATTATCTTCATTTACCGGGGATGACTCATTAGAAAAACAAGTAGCCTTTGCTAATAAAATAATAAGAAATATTAATAATGAACTTAATACTGATCAATTTGATGAAGATATCATAAATACGCATGGGAAAATACTGAATGCCATTTTTCTAAAAAAAGATAGAGTTCATGCAAATATTGATGACTACCTAAAGCAAATAACACCCTACACCAGACTAAGTCAAAGTGAACTCTTTATTGGCGGCAACAATAAAGGTATATCTCTAGAAAGTGAGCTAAAAAAAGAAATACTTTCAGCAAACGAAATTTGTTTTTTAGTTTCTTTTATAAAATATACTGGCATTAGAATATTTCAAAAGGAATTAGAAGAATTTACTAATTCAGGAGGAAAACTGAAAATTATAACCACTTCATACATGGGTGCAACAGATGTAAAAGCTGTTGAATTCCTATCAAATTTAAAAAACACAGAAGTCAAGGTATCATATAACACACAAAGTGAGCGGTTGCATGCTAAAGCTTATTTATTCATTAGATATAGTGGTTTTCATACAGGTTATATTGGTTCTTCAAATCTCTCAAAAGCAGCAGTAACAAATGGACTAGAATGGAATCTTAAAATTACTACTAAGGAAATAAGTCACATAATTGAACGTTTCAAGAATAATTTTGAAATCTATTGGAATGATGAGACATTTGAATTATATGACAAGAATAAAGATTATGAGAAATTAAAAACATCAATTGCAGATCAGAGGTTTAAGCGATCAGATACTTTGTTTTATTTTGATATTACACCTCATCATTATCAAAAAGAAATCCTCGAAAATCTTGCTGCAGAAAGAAAAATTCATAATAGATATAGAAATCTTTTAGTCGCAGCAACTGGTACTGGTAAAACAGTAATTGCTGCTTTTGATTTTAAAAAGTACTTAGAATCAAATAAAAATGCCAAACTATTATTTATTGCCCATCGCAAAGAAATATTAGAACAAGCGTTATCAACTTTTAGAGGAATATTAAAAGACAATAATTTCGGTGATTTGTGGGTTGATGGTCTTATACCTACTAAATATAATTGCCTATTTGCATCGATACAAACACTAAATAATCAACTAGAATCTCTCCAACTATCTGAAACTTATTATGATTATCTAGTCATAGACGAGGTTCACCATATTGCAGCAAAAAGCTATAGAAAAGTATCAAATTTCTTCAAACCACAAATTCTGCTTGGACTAACTGCTACACCTGAAAGGATGGACAATGAAGATATCTTAAAGGATTTTTGCAATGTTATAGCAGCAGAAATTAGACTTCCTGAAGCATTAAATCGAGAGTTATTGTGCCCATTCCAATATTTCGGAATAACTGATAGCATCGATCTATCAGATGTTAGTTGGGAAAAAGGTAAGTATGTCGCTTCTGAACTTAGTGAAATTTATACGACCAACAAATTAAGAGTAGGAGAAATAATACGCAATCTTGACAAATACCTCACTGATTTAAATGATGTACGAGCTCTTGGATTTTGTGTTACACAAGACCATGCAAAATTCATGTCGGATAGTTTCAATCTTGTTGGAATTAGGTCAGATTATTTAACTAGTAACACAAGTGATTATAGAGATGAATTTAGAAAAAAGCTAGTTAACAAGGATATAAACTATCTTTTTGTTGTTGATATTTTTAACGAAGGAGTCGATATACCTGATATTGATACTGTATTATTTTTAAGACCAACTGAAAGCTTGACTGTTTTTTTGCAACAGCTAGGAAGAGGGCTTAGAAAAGTACCCGGAAAAGATTGTTTGACTGTTTTAGATTTTGTTGGAAATGCTAGACCTGAATATGATTTCGAGAAGAAGTTCAGAGGACTTGTCGGAAAAACAAATACTACAATCAGAAAAGAAATTGAGGATGATTTCCCCCATGTTCCATTAAATTGTTCAATTGTTTTAGAGAAGAAAGCTAGAGAATTCATTTTAAGCAACATAATAAGTGCCACAAACTATAGTAGGAAGCAAATAATTGACAAAATCAGAAATTTCAAATTCAATAGTAGCAACCCACTCAATATTAAAAATTTCATAGAAGAATATAATATCCCTTTACAATACATATTCAAAGGGGGGTGTTGGAAAAAATTATGTTATGAGGCCGGATTATTAAATGAATACATACCAAATAATGAGACTGAAATTGCACGAGCAATAAATAACAAATGGTTTGCCTGTAACTCAATATCCTACTTTCAATTTATCTTAAAATTAGCCAAAATAAATTTTGAAATAAATATTAACCATCTAACCGAAATAGAAAAAATAATGTGCCTAATGTTGCATTACGATATTTGGCAAAATGAAGGTGGGTTTACAGATTTAAATGAGAGTATAAAGGAAATTGGAAAAAATAAAATTTTAGTGGATGAAATTATTGAAATATTGAGTATTCTAATTGACAGAGTGAATTTTATTGAACTTGATATCCAATTAAATTATGCAATGCCACTAAAAGTACACAGCAGATATACTAGGGATCAAATATGTGCAGCGTTTGGCCGCCACACTTTTATAAATAAATTTCAGGCAAGAGAAGGGGTTATCAACCTTGAGGAAAAAAATACAGAATTACTATTTATTACTTTGGAGAAATCCGAAAAAGAATATTCGCCAACCACATTGTATAATGATTATGCAGTTAGTGACACATTATTCCATTGGCAATCACAAAATTCATCTAGGCCTGATAAAGGTGCTGGTCTTGGTTATATCTCACACGTAAATAACCGAAAAAAGATACTCTTATTCGTTAGAGAGATGAACAAAGATTTATTTGGTAATACCATGGGTTTCGTATTTCTAGGCGACGCAAAATATCTTAATCACACTAGCCAAAAACCAATGAATATTACATGGGAATTAAATGAGCCTATTCCTCCTTATATCTGGAAAGATTCAGCAAAAATGTCTTCCAATTAGGCTAAATGCAATATAAACACCAATAAATAATATCAATCTGATAATTCAATGCTCCATCATTAAAAATTCATACCCACAGTCTGACCTTAGACAGGTGTTTACCTGTATTAAAATGTTATATGATAATATTTCATACATATTGGTTCTAATACCACACATAGGACAGGTAGGAGGTTGGTCAATCATTTGGTAAATGGGTAAGTCGTCTAGCAATTGAGTATCAGACATCTTTGCAAAATTAGTGAGGCAATTTTGTACTGGATTGTACTATAAGTCACCTTTGAAAATTATTTATTCCCCCCTCCCCATTTATAATTTATCCATGAAATGTGAGGGGGTTATTTTGATTTTCGGATATTAACCTGTACTTTTCTCCATTGAAATATTTTTTATGGCTGCAGAACACAAAGAACAATACATTTTCCTGGTTGATGACGAACCAATACAGAACGAAATGCTGAAGGATCATATCTCAAGCCGTTTTGATTACCAGCTCAAAATATATGATGACGGTGAAAGCGCTATTAGGGATATGAACCTGAAACCAGCTATTGTGGTGCTGGATTTCCACCTGAACTCGCACCTGCCTAATGCCCAGAATGGCGTGGAGGTGCTGAAAAAAATTAAAGCATTGAACCCTCATACCGAGGTGATTATGCTGAGTGGACAGGATAAAATAGACGTGGCTATTGATAGTATGAAGCATGGCGCTTACGATTACGTAATTAAGGGCGAGACTGCTTTTTCGCGCATTGAGAATATCCTGAATAATATCATTGAGTTGCATAGCCTTAAGAGTGCCAACCAAACGTATAGGAAGATTATTACCTTCCTGGGTATAGCCGTGGCGGCAGTTATTATTATATCTATCCTGCTGGTGAATTTTATGGATGTGCATAAGCCTAAGCCATAGTTTACCATTGTAGTAAAATATATTGTAAAAATCACCTGCCGGGTATAGATACCTGTGGGTGATTTTTAGTTTATGTCGGTTGAATTGTTTTGGGGCCTGGGGAATATTGGTTGGGCCTTGGGATGGTGAATGCCTTTGAAAAAGGAGTTTTATTTTTAGTTCCGGATGTCCCTGTCTGAACATCTCGGAACAACACGGGGGCGTAATTCCAATTGGTCAGCACCGCTTTCCGTGGTCAGACCAATTGGAATTGGTGAAGTTGGCTATGCGCGCCAAACCACATCCGTCTGACCGCGGAAAGCGGTACTGACGGTTGTGGTTTAATATCACCCATTCAGGGTTTACCGTACTTTTCTCACCTATTCTATAATCATATCAACCCTTCGGGTTGTACATATTATAGTGCGCATGCCCCTTCGGTTTTACAAATTTCAATGTGCTATCCCCCACACCTCTCAAATATTTAACATACACCTAATGTTAATTCCTTAATTTTGCGCACCATTAAAAATTTATCGGTTTGGATACATTGAAGTTTATTGAAGAGGCACTGAGGGAAGATGTGGATTGTGGCGATTATTCTACCCTGGCATGTATTCCTGTGGAGGCTAAAGGCAAGGCTATTCTTAAAGTAAAGGAAGACGGTATTATAGCTGGTATTAGTCTGGCTGAGCAGATTTTTCATTTCCTGGAGCCTGAGGCTGTATTTACTTTTTATAAGAAAGATGGTGACAAGGTGGTGTTTGGCGACCTGGCTTTTGAGGTGGAGGCTAGTGTGCATACCATTTTGAAGGCGGAGCGGTTGTCGCTCAACTGTATGCAGCGCATGAGCGGTATTGCAACCCTTACTAATAAATATGTGGAAGTTCTAAAAAATTACAAAACCCAAATACTGGATACCCGCAAAACCACACCCCTATTCCGCGCTTTTGAGAAGGAAGCTGTGCGCATAGGTGGCGGGGTGAACCACCGTATGGGCCTGTATGATATGGTAATGCTTAAGGATAACCATATTGATTTTTGCGGGGGTATTGAAAAAGCCATCGTTCAAACTAATGAGTACCTGAAAAGCAATAACCTGGATTTGAAAATAGAGGTGGAAACCCGTAATCTGGATGATGTGAAGCGGGTATTGGCAGTGGGGCATGTGGACAGGATAATGCTTGACAATTATACCCCTACCGAACTACAGGAAGCCATGGACCTGATTGGTACCCAGTACGAAACCGAGGCATCGGGCGGTATTACCATTGAAAATATTGAAGCCTACGCCCTCACCGGTGTAACATATATATCGGTAGGAGCAATTATTCATCATGCTGTTAGCATGGATTTAAGCCTAAAGGCACAGATATTATAGCATGAAGCACCTGGTGTTTATCATCAATCCGAAGTCGGGAGTGGAACGTAGAAAGGAAATCCAGACTGGGATTGAAACCTACCTCGACAAAAAAGAATATACCTACGAAATCATTAATACCGAGTATGCCAAGCATGGCACCGAGCTGGCCCGCACTGCGGCAGCTAAGGGTGTCTATGCCGTGGTGGCTGTGGGTGGCGATGGCTCGGTAAATGATATTGTGAATGGGCTAAAGGGCACCAAAACCCTGCTGGCCATCATCCCTAAAGGGTCGGGCAACGGTATGGCACGCACTATGCGCATACCTATTGATACCAATGAGGCCATAAAAATCATCAATCAGGGTAAGGTAACCTATATGGATATTGGGTATGCCAATGATCGCCTGTTTATAAGTAATGCAGGTGTGGCCTTTGATGCACTGATAGCCAAGAAATTTGCCAAAAGCGAAAAGCGTGGCTTTATGATTTATAGCTGGCTGGTGGTAAAGTATATGTGGCTTTACAAAAACTGGGACTGGGAGATAACTATTGATGGCAAAAAGGTAGATGAGCGTGCATTTATGGTGTGCGTGGCCAATGGGCAACAATTTGGGTATAATTTTCAAATTGCCCCGATGGCGAGCTATACCGATGGCCTGTTCGACCTGGTGATAGTGAAGAAGTTCCCGAAGATATTGGGTGGTGTTATTTCGTTGCGGGCTATGAATGGTACTATTGCAGGTAGCCCCTATGTAAGGCATTATACCGGCAAAGAAATCACTATTTCACACCCCGGATTGAAATTGATGCAAACTGATGGTGATGCTCATGAATGTAAGAATAGTATTACTTTCAGGATGGTGCCAGGTGCGCAGGGGGTGATAGTGGGGTAAGTGTGAGCGTATCTTTATCTGGAAGAACCGGTTTTTGAATTCCGATTAGGTCACCAAAATTAGTTGCAAAATAGATTCAAAATACAACGTGAGCGCTGCTCCGCTGGCAAGTGTGGGATTTATGTAAAATTTGATAGTCGACCGGAGGCCTCACCCCGGCCCTCTGCCATTGACAAGTATTGTTTTTTGGGTA
>CAIWHI010000638.1 GCA_903912435.1 uncultured Bacteroidota bacterium
CCCGCCAGTTCCAATGACTCCAGCTCCAGCCGTCCCGCCAGTTCCAATGAGTCCAGCCGTCCCGCCAAATCCAATGACTCCAGCCGTCCCGCCAGTTCGAATGAATACAGCTCCAGCCGTCCCGCCAATTCCAATGAATACAGCCGTCCCGCCAAATCCAATGACTCCAGCCATCCCGCCAGTTCCAATGAGTCCAGTTCCAGCCGTCCCGCCAGTTCCAATTAATACAGCTCCAGCCGTCCCGCCAAATCCAATGAATACAGCCGTCCCGCCAGTTCCAATGAGTCCAGCCGTCCCGCCAAATCCAATGAATACAGCCGTCCCGCCAGTTCCACCTCTTTCATAATCTGTTGATGAACTATAATATCCACCGCCACCACCACCGCCAGCTACAATAATTCTGTTAGACAAGGCAACACCACCAATTCTGATATCAGTACTGCCGCCACCGCCACCACCATAATCTTGTCCGTTTCCTCCACTGTTATAACCACCGGCAGATAAAATACTGAGGCCCATAAAACGTGTACCTGTATCGCCTACATAAACTGATAATACCTGACCGGGTGTAACGGCTAAACTGCATTGAACCCTGCCACCGAAACCTCCCCTTGAATATTGGCCTGCTCCACCCCGTGCCCCCTTTGCATCTACCAAAACCGAAAAAACACCTGTAGGCACAGTATAGCTTTGAGCCGCCCCAGTATAATTAAATACTACTGTTTGACTCATAACATACCCGCAACCCCACAAGATGATGGTTGTTAGTAAAATCAGTTTCTTATAAAAACCGTGTTTCATTATTTCAAAAAAGGTTTAAATTAAATGAATGATTTTTCGATTGTAAATTTTATAAATTCATTCGATTAAAATTTGTTCACCCAACTATATAGGCGTAAAATTCAACACGAATGTTAGTAATCTTAAAAAATATTTTTTGTAACAATCCTATCCCTAACAATTTCATCTGTCTACTAGCAATTAATCCATTATTACCTGTTCAGTTTATCAATACACTTTGTTTTCAAACGGTTCATCTGCTCATCAAAAATTTCTAAAAAATAAACACCATCTGGCATTTTACTTAGATCAATCTGATTCGCATTTTCCAGAGCTTGCCCACTTTTACCATCCGCACATATCAATCTCAAAGTCACATTCCTACACCAATCTATGTGAACTATTCCAGTGGTAGGATTTGGGAACACTACAATATCATTTGCATTACAACCTGTACAATTAATATCAGCAGATTTAACCAAACATCCTTCAGCATTAGTAACTAACACTCCATATTTTCCACTAACAGACTCTACATAAGTATCACTTGTCGCACCCGGTATACCCACATTATTTATTGTCCATTGGTAGGTACTATAATAATTATTAACGGAAAGTAAGTTCTCATTCTTAATGATAATTGGCATAACAGGAAGAGGTTTAATCTCTATACTATCCATAATGCTTATGGATCCACAATAATTGCTTAAAGCATAGACAATAACATCAATGCCCGGTGAACCACCTATAACCATTACCCCTGTATCAGTCAATGATAAAACACCATTATGAAAAACTGTTGACCAGGTACCTCCACTAATTGAGTCTTTTAATTCTATCATAGACCCTACACACACATTTTTAGGTCCCAATATGGAACCAGGAAATGGTATGGGGCTAACTAGAATAGGTTTTGTCGCTGTATTGGTGCAAAATACATCCGCTACTATATAATTAATGGTATCTGTACCTGATGCTAACCCGGTAATAGTAATTGCGGAATCAAATGGGAAAAAAGATATAAGGCCATTTGTTATGTACCATTTACCCGCCGCAATGGTCTCAGTAAGTAGGATCGTATCACCAATACAAACATTCGAAAGACCAGATATTATGCCAGCGTCGGGTAAAGCATGAACTGTAATAGTTTTGGTAGTTAGCGCTACGCCACAGCTATTATTAAATGTATAGGTAATAGTATCAACACCAGGATATCTGCCGGTGACCAATACCAAAGTATCCCTAATATTCAAGCCTAGCTTGCCATTGCTTGTACTCCAGACCCCTCCACCTATTGAATCTCTAAGTACAATAGTTGAATTAACACAAACCTCATTTGGACCTCTAATGATTCCCGCTGTAGGGTTTTGTGGTTTTATATTAATTATTATAGTTGTGGTATCAAAGCCTACTCCATCATTTGCACTAACTCTTACAGTATCATATCCTACATATCCTGTATCTGGCGCATAATACAGTCCTGGTGGGGAAATTACTCCGCCATCTGATATACCAGTAGTAGAAATGAATGAATGGCCATGAAAGGGACCATGAAATAATTGCCAGGTAATAGATAGCCCAGTATCTAAATCCTTTATGGTACAAAGCGGAGTAAGTGATATACTATGTGCATTTTGACATACTTCCAGATTTTGAACAGGTCCTGATGTAAAATAGAGTATTTTTATATTATCCACCTTACGTACCCTTGCGTTGCCTAAATCAGCTATGTATGAGTTACCATAAAGATCTCTTGTGAAACTTATAGGATAATTCAGTTCTGCCGACCTTGCCAACCCACCATCGCCACTAAAACCCGCAAAACCCTTTCCAGCATACGTAGTAATCATACCATTTGGGTCGATTCTCCTAATCCTATGATTATTGAAATCCGCGATATACACATAGCCAGCATTATCAGCAAATACACCTGTAGGTTTATTTAGCTGGCACAAGGTAGCTGGCCCATTGTCACCAGAAAATCCCCTGATTCCGGTTCCTGCAATTGTTGATATTATTCCGGCTGTATTGATTTTCCGTATACAATTATTCTCACCATCACATAGGTATAGGTTACCACTCAAATCTGTTGCCAATCCATAAGTCCAGCTAATTTGGGCAAGTGTAGCAGGACCACCATCACCTGTATAGCCCGAATTATTGGTACCGGCATAAAGTGAAATATTACCTGATGGGTCTATCTTGCGGATGCAATAATTATAGTCATCTCCTATAAATATATTACCACTATTATCAACTGCTATACCAAGTGGTGTATTCAATTTTGCCATTGTAGCCGGACCTCCATTGCCCGAATAACCAGCTACGCCTCCACCGCCCATAACTACACCTGCAATGGTACTTATAATACCTGCCGAATTCACTTTGCGAATCAATTGATTATCGATATCCGCTATATATAAATTGTTTGAATTATCTGTAGCTATACCCCAGTTTTGGCTCAACTTAGCATTTGTAGCAGGACCACCATCACCCAAATAACCCGGCAGACCACCGCTTCCGGCTACTCTTGTTATAATCCCGGTGCTACTTATCTTGCGTATCCAGTTATTCTTTTGTTCCGATATGAAAATATTGCCACTATTATCAATAGCAATTCCGGTAAGTGTATCTAATTGTGCCTGTGTGGCAGCTCCACCGCTCCCGGTATATCCTACCGTACCGGAACCGGCTATGGTACTAATTATTTGTGCATGAATAGATATAGGAAGACCACTAAAAAATACTATACGTAAAAGTAGGTATAGGCAATTCTTCATGGGTCATATTGCATTAATAGAAGTAATCTATTTAATAGTGTTTATTAGTTACAAAAAGCACCAGTCCGGCTTCCACAAATGGATAAAATGACTAAGCGCAAATTTCAATAAAGGTAACAAACGATTAGGAACGACAATAAAAATAATTAGTAATAAAGTAATCACATATTCTTTAATAGGCAGCCTAATACCCCCATTATTACTCACTAAAAAAATACATGTAACTATTATTTTCAGATAATAGTTACATGTATAGGGCATTTTGCAATCTTGTAATAAGTATCAACCAAAAATTAATCGATACTGATAGTGTATTACAGGATAAAGATAAACTGATAGGTTTTATATGCTTAAACAATGAAAATCTTTATAATTACTTAGATAACTTATAACCTACAGATAACCTGAAATAGGTCTGATTCAGAGGGTTAGTAATATTATTGCCTAATTTAGTCGTTGAACTTGCAGGTTCCTGTTGAATTAAGGCATCAAATAACCAATGATTACTACATTCATAAGTAAATCCTAACATGTAACCAAACATCAATTTTGAAACACTTGGGTTGGTATAGACGGGACCTTTATAGGTTGAATATTCATTACCTGAATAGGTAATTACTGAATTCAGTGCTAATGGCGCAGCATTACCATGTGTTGAATTGGTATCGTTTACCGATCTCAAAATACCTTTCTGTATATAAGTGCTTTCGGTGATTGAAGGTAATTGACCATAAATCATGTTTACACCTCCATAAACAGCCACATGGTTACTCAATTTATACTTCAGTAATATTGGCAATTCAAATTCGAAATAAGAACCCTTGTAAGTATAGGACTTTACTATTGAATCATGTGACTGCTTGTAATTATAAGGTGTAGAATAAACAGTATCCAACGTACCACCCGAAACATCAATCTTCTTAATAACTGTGCCATATGCGGTGGTCACCGAATCTGCATTTTCCCTATAATATTTTTGTGCACTGCCAACCTTGCCAAAATCAAAACCAGAATACTTAATAGTAGGCTGAGCCATTATTGAGAATTTCGAGTTGATATTGTATTGTAAATATCCTGCAACTACATCCTTACCTGCCGAAACACTACTAAACCCTTTCTCATAACCTACCTTTACCCCTGCTTCAAAATGTGGTTTAGATAATACAATAGCAGGTTTTTCTCCATTCTTAAGGGTAATTTTTTCTTCAATAGCCTTAGGTTTATCCTGTGCAGCTACTGTAGGTTTTATTTTTGCATCTAATTTTTGAGAACTTGAATTCAAATTTGCCTGATTACCCTCATTTTGATTACCCTCTTCACCTAATCCTGGCTTTCCACCCGTACTTTCACTTACAGTTTTTACGATCAATGATTCTACAGGGTAAGGATTTGAACCAGTATTATTGCTTTTCACCAAATTCAGTTTTGCAC
This sequence comes from uncultured Bacteroidota bacterium, assembly GCA_903912435.1. Lineage (GTDB taxonomy): Bacteria > Bacteroidota > Bacteroidia > Chitinophagales > Chitinophagaceae > Nemorincola. The sequence continues at coordinate 4,992 of CAIWHI010000638.1, forward strand.
CCGTTTGATGCATATGCACTTTATTTTTTGAAACCTTTGCTAATTTTTTCATTGCAATATTTGCAGATGTTGAAAATGCATTAGACACTATTGGTTTTGAACTATTAGTATTTAACTGACCGGAAATTGTTTTACCATTATTAACTTGTCCATTTACAGCTCCATTATTATTTTGAGCAACATCCACCGTTTTAGTGTCATTATCCCTAACCCCCTGGTTTTGAACACCATTATTATCACCTTTCCCTTCATTACGTTGACCCTTAATTTCATTCGAGGAAACAGGAGTTGTAGTGGTGGTTTTGTTCATATCCCCATTGGAAAGATTATTTGATGAGAACCAGTTAGTAAATAAAATATTAGTACCACCTGAGAATGACTTTGTAACTGAGATACCAACAACAGCTATCAATGAAACAATAATAAAATGCTTCAATAATCTCATATAGCTACCCGGCATGGCCAATCCATCCAGCCTTTTCTCCAAATCTTCCCAAACTTCCGGTGGAGGGGTTTCGGTATATGCACCTAACTTCTCCCTGAAAAAGTCATCAATATGTTTTCTGTAGTTTTTCAATGTCTTCGGTTTATTTCATTAATGAATTAATTTTTTCTTTTAGCCTTCTTCTTGCATCATTCAAATGCCACCGGCAATTATTCTGTTGTATATTCAGCATTTTCGATATCTCCTTATGAGAATAATTTTCGAAAACAAACAAATTAAAAATCTCCTTTTGTGCAACCGGTAATGTGTCAATAATCTTCAAAAGTTCTTTATGCGACAAATTCTCAACCGGTTCACTATTAATATATGCATCATCTGGTTGAATTTCCTTAATCTGCAAATCATCATACTTCATATTCTTCCTAAGGTGGTCAGCAATCGTATGCAGTACTATCTTTCTAATCCAACCTTCAAACGCACCCTGAAATGAATATTGCCCTAAATCCTTGAATATCTTAAAAAAAGCATCATTTAATATTTCCTTGGCTACCTGCTCATTACCATATACAAACTTCTTAATCACACCATAAGCATCAGGAGAGTATTTATCATATAATTTCTTCTGTGCACTTCTGGAATGGGCAATACAATCTTTAATCAGCTTGCTGAGGTCATCCTCACCCGTTATACTCCTTTCGGAGGCGGTAAAAGGACTACTTACATGAATTGTTTTCTCAATCAATGATTTTAAAGATTTACCATTACCCGTTAACCTATCAGCCTACCTGTTAGTCCACTTCATGCCTCATAAATAATAGGCGTAATTAGGAACCAAAATGTTAGTAAAGGAGAAAAATATTTTTTTAAGACTATAATAACCTATAATTAAACCAAAGACCCAAAAAATTAACTCCCCTTAATTACTCTATAAAAAATACTAAAATTACGACCATAATCGGCAACAAACCCTCAAAATATCAAAATAAATATATAAATACCACGCTAACAATTTCATTTTCAGCCTCGTCTATGTGTTCAGGTTAACCTAAAATCTCAACTTAAAAAAAACTTTTTAAACTCAAAAAAACAAAACCAATTTTATGAAGAAACTATTATCAACTGCCATTTTGGCCCTATTCGCAAATATTGCGTCTTTTGCTCTCCCAGCCATCTCTGGCCCAATAACGGGTTGTACTGGTACAACCTTTTACTATTACGACTCGTCTACCGGCGGATATACATGGTCGAGCAGTAATACTGCTGTTGCCACAATAGACGGTTCAGGTGCATGTACTGCTATATCTGCAGGTGTCACCACTATCAGTTATACTTCAGGTGGTGCCACATCAACCATAACAGTTACAGTATATCCTTCTCCGGCTGCTATTACAGGACCTTCAAGTGTATGTGTTAGCAGTACCATTACTCTTACTGATGCTACACCAGGTGGCACCTGGAGTAGTTCTGACATCTCCATTGGTACAGTTGGCTTGTCAACTGGTGTAGTAACCGGTATAAGCAGTGGCATGATTGATATATACTACACAATTGCCGGAGGATGCAGCAGCTCATTAATTTTAACTGTAGGCTCAGGTGGTTGGATTGATTCTATAACTGGCCCTACTTTAGTTTGTACAGGCTCTACCATCACCTTAGCCGACCTTACTACTGGTGGTGTCTGGAGTTCTACAAATACAGCTATTGCCACTATTGGCTCATCAGGTGTTGTAATTGGTGTTTCAGCAGGCATTGTTGATATTGATTATACTATTACTACTTCCTGCGGTGGTTCTGTTAGTCGCGGATATACTATTACTGTTATGGCCTCAGGAACGGCGGGAACTATTTCGGGGCCTACAACAGTTGTAGCAGGCAGCAATATAACTCTAACTGATGGCGTTTCCGGTGGCATCTGGAGTAGTAGCAACACTAGTATTGCTACTATAAATCCATCTACTGGAGTACTTTCTGGTATTACGTCAGGCACCGTAGTAATTAACTATGCTGTCACTGCGTGCGGCACAACATCCACTGCTACTTATACAGTGAACGTTACTCCATTCGATGGCATTTCAGGTGATGTATTTATGAGTAGTTATAGTTACTATGGCAATGTGAAAGTATGGTTGATTAAATACAACCCTTCTACTCATATGCTAACTGCCTTAGACTCTAACAGCATTTTTTGTTCTGGGGCGCCAAGCGTTCATTATCAATTTGCGGGTCTACCTACCGACTCATTCCGTGTGAAAGCTTCTGCTGAAGATAGCGTATTAATTGGCAGCACCGGTTACATACCAACCTACCATGATAGTGCCTATTATTGGTTTGATGCCAATGCAATAAATCACACATCCGGTAGTGCCGATATTAATAAGAATGTACACCTTGCATATGGTACTGTTACCTCAGGTACAGGCTTCATTGCCGGTGATGTAACTACAGGTGCTAACCGTGGTTCCTCAACAACTACTCCGGCAGTTGGCCTCACAGTTTATTTAACCAATTCAGTAGGGAAAGAAATAAAATCTACAATTACAGATGCCACTGGCCATTATTCATTTGGCACTTTACCTTATGGTATCTATAATGTTCACCCTGAGGCTGTTAATTATCTTACTACCAATTATTCAGCTATATCACTATCCGCATCCTTCCCCACCATGTCAGCAGCCAGTTTTGTACAGCATACCATTTCAAAAACAATTACTCCTGTTTTAGAAGCGGTCAATAATATTAACGACATTTCAAATGCAGTTAATATCTTCCCAACTCCAACCAGTGGCAAATTAAATATCCAGTGGAATACTAAAACCACCGCAAATGCTACGGTTATCGTTGCTGATATCACAGGCCGTGAAGTATTAAAAACAACGCTAAACTTTATTTCCGGCTCTGGAATACAGGTTATTGATTTATCTGCCCTTAATATTGGCACATATATAGTTAGTATAAAATCCCAATCTATCAACTACAATACAAAAATCCAGGTTCAATATTAATTTGGTTTCTTTAAGCTTAACAATGAAAGAGAAGGGGGCGGTTTCGCTCCCTTTTTCATGTAGATTAGAAACAACAAATGCAATAAAAAAATATAAACCAAGTTTACTAACGCGGCACAATAAATCCTCGTCTTGTTAATGTGGTGATAAAAAAGCACCCTTTTTCTCTTTTTAGTTAAATTAGATTAATTTTACACGTACAAAACAAATTTTTATGAAAAAACTATTTATTCTGACTATTGTAGCCCTATTGGCACAATTCGCATCTTTCGCACAGGGCTCTATGACAGGCCCTCGTTATGCCTGCATTGGCACTACTGTAACTTTCTATGATTCTTCTTCTCTGGTAGGAACATGGTCTAGTAGCAATGTAACTGTTGCAACTATTGGTTCTACTGGTGTGGTTTCCGCCCTAGCTACCGGTGTAACAGTAATTTCTTATACCACAACCAGCGGCTCAGACACATTGATGCTTTATGTACGTGCTGCTCCCGCTGCTATCACAGGTCCTACTACCGTTTGTGCAGGTGCTACTATTACTTTAACAGATGCTACCCCAGGTGGTACCTGGAGCAGTTCAAGCACTGCTATTGCAACTGTAGGTATGGCTACTGGTGTTGTTACTGGTGTTGCCGGAGGCCTTGTTAATATTACCTATTCAACCACAGGTACTGGTGGATGTTATGCTACTAAATCTGTCAATGTTACTTCTGGCACAGTAGTAGATTCAATAAGTGGCCCTACATCAGTTTGTGTGGGTTCAACTATTACATTAGCAGACCTTACAACAGGTGGGGTATGGACAAGCTCTACTCCTTCTGTAGCAACCATTGGTGCATCTACGGGCGTTGTAACAGGCGTTGGAGCAGGTACTACAACTATTGATTACACAGTTACCAGCTCATGTGGTGGTACTGTAAGCACTAGTTATATAGTAACGGTTCTTGCTGGTGCAAGTGCTGGTACAATATTAGGCCCAACAACAGTTGTGGCTGGTAGCAATATCACCCTTACTGATGGTGTTGCAGGTGGCACATGGACTAGTGGCAGCACAGGTGTTGCAACAATCAATGCAACAACAGGGGTTGTTACAGGTATTGCTGCAGGTGTTGCTGTTATCACCTATTCCGTTACTGCATGCGGAACTACTTCAACCGCTACTTACACTGTTACTGTTACAGCTTTCACTGGCATTTCTGGTAATGTTTACTTCCGCAGCAGTGCTTATTATGGCAATGTAAAGGTTTGGTTGATTAACTATAACCCTTCAACTCATATACTTTCTGCAATTGACTCACAAAGTATATATTGCGCTGGTGCATCAAGCGTTGCTTATTCATTTAATGGTTTAAGTACTGATTCTTTCCGTGTTAAGGCTGCTGTAACAGACAGTATGTTATTAGGTGGAACAGGTTATATACCTACTTACCATGATAGTGCATTCTATTGGTATAATGCAAGTTCTATTAACCATACTTCAGGCACGCCTGATGTTAATAAAAACATCTATATGGATTATGGAACTACAACATCTGGTACTGGTTTCATAGGTGGTGATGTTACTACCGGTGCTAATCGTGGCACATCTACTACCTACGCTGTAGGTATGATCGTTTATCTTACCGATGCTACTGGTAAAGAAATAACTAGTACGTATACAAATAGCACAGGTAATTACTCTTTCAGTTCATTGCCTATGGGTACTTATAGGGTACATCCTGAAGCTATCAACTATAGGACAACCGAATATACGGCAATCAATCTGACTTCAGCCCATCCTAGCTTAAATGCAGCAAACTTTGTTCAGCACACTTTGTCTAAAACTATTACACCAACACTAGTTGCTGTAAATAATGTAAATGCTAACAATAATTCTATAATTGCATTCCCTAACCCTACTAGCGGTAAGTTAAACCTCAACTGGTCTGTAGCTTCAAACGAAACTGCTACCATCGTTATTGCCGATATCACTGGCCGTGAAGTTTACAAATCAAATGTCGATTTGAATGCAGGTAATGGTTCTTATTCAATCGACCTTTCTAATATCAACAATGGTCTTTATGTAATGAGTGTTAAATCTGCTTCTATCAATTACAACAATAAAATTCAAGTGCAACACTAATCACTTTCTTTAATCTTTTCATTGAACAAAAGGGGGCGGTTTCGCTCCCTTTTGTGTTTTTTTAAACCAATATGAATATAAAAATAAAATATTTCAAATCTTCTCTAACGAAGCCTAACAAATACTCGTCATAATATTGTGGTGATAAAAAACACCCTTTTTCTTGTTTCGTTAAATTAATTTAATTTTACACTTTCAAAACAAAATTTTTATGAAAAAACTATTTACACTATCGATTGTAGCCTTATTGGTACTTATCGGTTCTCATGCCCAGGCTTTAATGTCGGGTCCTCGTTATGCCTGCATAGGCACAACAGTCCATTTTTATGACTCTACCTTGCTTATAGGAACATGGTCCAGCAGCAATGTATCAGTAGCTACCATCGACTCTACAGGTGCTGTTTATGCAATTTCAACAGGAGTAACAGTTATTTCCTACACCACAACCAGCGGTTCTGATACTTTAATGCTATACGTTCGTGCTACTCCTGCTGCAATATCAGGCCCTTCAACTGTTTGTACAGGCAGTACAATTACTTTAACTGATGCTACCACAGGCGGCACATGGAGCAGTTCCAATACTGCAATTGCTACAGTAGGTTTGTCTACAGGGATTGTTACAGGTGTTGCCGGAGGCACAGTAAGCATTAATTACTCCACAGGAGGGGGATGTTCAGCTTCCAAAATAATCACAGTAGGATCATCCACTTTTATCGATTCAATCTTAGGCCCATCTTTTGTATGTGTAGGTTCTACAATTAACCTATATGATTCAACTGCGGGTGGTACATGGTCTAGCTCTTCAACTTCTGTAGCTACAATAGGTGCATCTACAGGTGTTCTTACCGGTGTTTCTGTTGGAACTACTAATATCGTTTATACAGTTACAAGCTCTTGCGGAGGTACACTTACTACCAGCCGCACAATTTCTGTAATAGCTTCTGGCAGTGCAGGTACTATCTCTGGTCCTACTACAGTTATGGCGGGTAGCAATATTACCCTTACTGATGGCGTTTCAGGTGGTACTTGGACCAGTGGTAGCACAGGTGTTGCCACCATTAATGCGTCAACAGGTGTAGTTACTGGTATATCTGCCGGTGCTACATTAATTACCTATTCTATAACTGCCTGCGGCACTACTTCTTACACTACTTATACAGTAACAGTTACTGCATTCGATGGTATTGCCGGTAATGTTTATTTCAGTCATGGTGCTTATTATGGCAATGTAAAAGTTTGGTTAATCAACTACAACCCATCTACACATATGCTTACTGCAATCGACTCTCAAAGCATTACATGCAGCGGCGCTTCTAGTGTTGCCTATTCTTTCCCTGGTTTGGGTACTGATTCTTTCCGTGTTAAGGCTGCTACTACCGACAGTATGTTGCTAGGTGGTACAGGTTATATCCCAACTTACCACGACAGTGCTTTCTATTGGTTTAATGCAAATGTTATTAACCACTTTTCAGGCACAGCCGATGTTAACAAAAACATCTATATGGATTATGGAACAACAACAACTGGTGCTGGTTTCATAGCTGGTGATGTTACTACAGGCGCTAACCGTGGCACTTCTACTACATATGCTGTAGGCATGATAGTGTTCCTAACCGATGGTTCTAACAGGGAAATTGCTAGTACTTACACCAATAGCACCGGTGCTTATATCTTCAATAACCTGCCAGTTGGTTCTTATAAAGTTCATCCTGAAGCAATCAACTATATGACTACTGATTATGATGCAATCACATTGTCATCAGCTCATCCTACATTATCTGCAGCTAGTTTCGTTCAGCATACGGTGTCTAAAACAATTACACCTACTCGTGTAGCTGTTAACAATGTAAATGCAAACGCAAATTCTATCGTTGCATTCCCTAACCCGACTTCTGGCAAATTGAACATTAACTGGTCTGTTGCTTCCAGCGAAACTGCAACTATCGTTATTGCCGATATCACAGGTCGTGAAGTTTTCAAATCAAATGTAGAATTGAATGCTGGTAATGGTTATTATTCAATCGACCTTTCTAACATCAACAATGGTCTTTATGTAATGAGTGTTAAATCGGCTTCTATCAATTACAACAACAAAATCCAGGTTCAACACTAATAAACCTGATTAATATTAAGTGGATAAGGGAGCGATATCGCTCCCTTATTTGTTTATTACTTGTAACTCAAATGAACTATTTCAAAAACTTAACCAAACTAGCCACCAACCCTTCACTCAATGGCAAATCTGATTTATTGTAAGTTTCTATGATTTTCTCCCTATCAACTGGGCCATCCTTCAAAATATGGCTCATACCCTCTACCAGAACCAATTTCG
>CAIWHI010000639.1 GCA_903912435.1 uncultured Bacteroidota bacterium
GCACTTTCACAATGACCAACTATCTGACTAGCCCATACCCTGTATAAACCTGGTATTGCAGTATTTACAGTAGGTGCTGTTGTTGTGCTTACGCCACCTGTAGCGCCTGGCCACCAATAAATAGTACCTACCGCAGATACAGTGAATGGCACAAATGCCTGGAATTGACAATAGTTAGGATCTGTAATAATTGGTGCTGGTGGAGGATCCATCAACGTTGCCAAAATAGTATTAGAATCCACACAACCATATTGTGTAACACCGATTACCTTATAAGTTCCGGTATTTGAATCAACAAATGGTGTCAGTGTAGGATTTTGTATTGTTGTAGAGAAACCTGCCGGACCTGACCATGTAAATGTTTCACCGGTTGTGTACGGACTAACCGTAAGTCTAAGAGTATCGGTAGCATAACGGCACAATGGGGTATTGGTAGTTAAGTTCAATACTGGTAAAGGCCTGATATATACATAAGTACTATCACTGTCAATTATTGAGCCTCTTGTTCTCCACACTTTATAATAACCTGAATCAGCGAATACTGAAGGATAAATCCATGGATTCTGCAATGTGCTTGTAAAGCCACCTGGGCCTACCCAATAATAAGTTGCACCAACACTTGACCCGCTATCTGCCAATTTCAATGTATCATTAATACATGGACTATTGTTGTGGGCAGAATGGCATGGCAATATTGTAAATACAAATACCTTGTGGTTACAATCATTCATGTGTGAACCACTATCATTACCGGTAACAGTATAAGTAGTAGGACCTGTTAATGAATTAATGTCAATAGTTAAGCCAGTGGTACCAGTGGTAGCAGAAAGACCAGTACCTGGAACCCATGTCCATGTACTCCAGCTCCAATCCTTATCATCACCATATTTAATACCAACTGGTAAAGTAGTAAGGCCGGGATAAGAACATGTATTAAATGTATCATGGTTTGGAACTACTACTCCATTTACCATCAATTGTGGATCTGGTAATGCACCAGGGCTATCAATACCGCCATTACCATTGAAAATATAGGCATATGAAATGATAGTACTATCACCAGGGGCAATATCACCTAATTTATATACAAGCCCAATACCTACGTCACCATTGTAAGTGGCACCGAGTGGATAGGTAGCAGAATAAGTACGATTCCATACAGCAGCTAAATCCTGACCTGAAGAAAGCGGCCATGATCCATATATAAAACAAACTGCACGGCAATCCTTTGTACCCAAGCCCAAATAGGCATATGCACCACTGCCACCAACGGCAGAAACCAACACACGATGTGTTGCATCCTCATTCTGGTGAACAATGGTATTATTGGTAGAGAAAGCACCACCAGGCCATGTTTCATCATTATCAGGGTCACAAGACCTTAAATAATATACCTGGGGAACTGGTGCAGCACTGGTGTTATGAAAATAAGTAGTAACTACTACTGCTGATGCCAAAGTATCAATCCTTGTTTCTTGTTTGATAACTAAAGCACCGCCATAGGCTGTACCCGCCCAGTTGCTCTTAGCTACTCCACCTACATTGCTATAAGTAGTTAAAGCGCCAACCAATGAGCCACCCGCAGCAGTCATCGAACCAGCACAATTCTGGAATGCCTGTGTACGATTCACATTACATTGTACTTCCCAACCCTCAAACGGGCTACCTGGAAAAGTATAATCTCCCATAAAGATAGGAGCACCTACTGCCCATCCGTCATGGCCATAGTCATATACTTCCGCAAAACCAGTTGATGGAAAACATGTAGTGCAATGACCATGATAACCGGCCGGAGTGGTGCAGGATCCGAACGAAGCATTTGGATTCATTCCTATTTCTAGGTAGCGCCCTTGCAAATAGCAATCCCCACCTATAAGCTGGCCAAATGAAACCTTCCCCCCTAACAGGAGAAACGCTGTGAATACAATTAAAATGTACTGTTTTTTCATACTGGTATTATTAAATTAAACCTGAGAATATTTTTCAATTACTCTTTATACCCCAGAATTTTAGGTTATAAATATACTTAACTTTTCTTAAAACAAAACTATTTTTTGATTTTATCAACTCAAAAACCAATCTTATACCCTGTTACAGATACTAAGACAGATAAATATTATAAAAGGGTTGGTAAATTTTCACAATTATTTATTAATAATGAGTTCGCCCTTCTAATACTCACATTTCTTCAAATTTCTCTCTTTTTTTTCCTAATATCCTTCCTTTTCAATCTTGATCCTACAATTTCTACCTTAACAATGTCAAATTTCCCTGATGGTGTTCGTGTTGGCCATCCTTGAATGAACAATCTATTGTATAAACATACACCCCTTCAGGCTGGTTAACATCATTAAACCTACCATCCCATCCACGGCCCTCAATTGAGGTACTCTTGTAGACCAATTCTCCCCAACGGTTAAAAATATTCATATTGAATGTAGACAAACCTTTGGTTAATAATTGCCTTGGCATAAAATAATCGTTCAAACCATCACCATTAGGTGTGAAAATATTTGGGATGTTCAGGTAGCAATCACTCTCTACAACTACTGTATAGCTCTGTGAACAACCATCTATCGTAACCTTAGCTGTATAGGTACCCGGCTCCGAAATACCTATAGAAGACGTTGTTTGCCCTGTACTCCATAACCAGTGCGCATTAGGATTAGCGTTATTAATTTTATCAGCCAGAAGGAAAGGTTCACTTCCGGAGCATATTGTTGTATCCTGACCGAGGTTAATAGTGGGCATTGGATAAACTACCACCACTCTTTGCGCCATAGTATCCTTACATACGCGGTATTTGGCAGATAAGGTTACTGTAAATATTTTGGCGGCATCAAATGCATGGGTTACCGGATTTACATTTTTTATCGTATTACCATCATCAAAATTCCATGTCAATTCTGTTAATCCAATATTGGTATAATTACCTGTCATAGTAGCATAGGTACTTTTGCATAATACCGAGTCTGTCAATAAGATATTTAATGGACTAAGTGAGTCAACCAGCACAATATGTGTGGCGGTATCACTACATGGTACAAAGTCGGTAACTATTAACCTTACTGTATAAACACCTGAGTTTTTATAAAGGTAGTTGGCATCCTTTGTAAATGCCACAGCCCCATTACCAAACGACCATGCATAGGTTAATCCAAGGCCAATTGCAGTGTCAACAAAATTCACAGTATTACCCTGACATAAAATATCAGGAGTATATAGGAACCCTGCATGAATAGGATGGAATAAGGTAAAAGTATCTATAGCTTTATCCCAGCAAAAATGGTTGGTTGCAGTTAATGAAACTGAATGATAACCCTGATCAAATACATGTACAGGATTAGCACTGGAATCAATAGGGCTGCCATCACCAAAATCCCAGGCATAATAGAGAGCGCCTACTGTCGATGAATTATTGGTAAAAGTTACTGTATCGCCATGGCAACCATAATGAATGATTGTATTGAATGATGCCTTTAATGGAGGATTAACTAATAAAGCACTCCCTAAAACAGTTGCAGGGCATTGTCCAATATTAATACTAAAAGTGGTATAATTACCTGCACACATTCCTAACATTACTATGGTACTATCCGGATTAACTCGTGAATATACTGGAGGTTGCGATACAGCATTCTTCATCCATTTTATAGTATCAATAGACCCTGGTGGCATGCCTTTAAGTGTTATTGTACCGTCACAATATCCACATTGGGATGGACTAGTAGAAGATGTTAAAAAATAGTTTGGAGGCGGAGGTATGGCTAATACATAAGGTCCCATTGGAGGTGTCACACAACTATCTAGACAAGGAGCATACCTCCCAATAATATTAGTATAAGTACCAATGCCCAAACCACTAATCGTTATAGTCCCAGTTGAAGAACTTATTGCAACAATTGGGGGTTGCGGTACTCCTCCCTTTGTATAGGTGACTGTATAGGTAATCCCAGGATCTAAACCGTTAAGCACCAAACTACCATTGTCTACACACCATGGATTTGGGTCATATGCATCTACGCTGGCTATTGTTGGGTTTGGTCTATTTATGGTAATAGGTCCGACGGCATTAGTATGACAAAAACCAACTTTGACGACAAAACTATCATAAATACCGTGGCACAAGCCAGTAATAGTTACAGAACTATCACCTAGAGCAGTCTGAACAACATAAGGCTGAAGAACTCCATTAAATTTATAATATATCGTATCCGAACGACCAGGTACTAACCCATACAAAGTTATACTTCCATCACTTAATCTGCATTTTGATTGGTCAACTGTTCTAAAATGGCTAATATTAGGATTAGCACCAACTGCAACAAATACTGTATTTCTAACGGTATATGAATCACAATTTGAAGAAGCAACACCGGTGATGGTATATGTAGTAGGAACTACAGGACAAACAGTAGCAATTTGGGTTGTTGCAACAACCGTTCCTGACGGGTCAGTCCACCTATACGTCCAGAAAGCAGGACCATTTGGGGTGAATCTATAGCCTGAGTCAACTGCTGTCCAAGTGGAAGCGTTTTTATCTGCAGGTATATTGAAATTTGCTCCCGTTGCATCAACAAGACCCAATGTTGCCCATCCATTGTTCCAGGCGGTACATACTGGTCTTGTATGCAGGAAAATATCTATTGCATAAGTTGATTCATATAATACTATCTGCTGGATTCCCAATTGACCAGGACACATCCCAGTTGTGAAAAGTGGGACAACATTCCATGATACGACAAAAGTTCGGCAAGGTGCAGTTCCATATACTGCCCATTGAATAGTACCACCTTCACTAGGATCTATATCATAATAGGCACCCATAATTGTATTTAATGTCGCAGCATTTAATGATCCTGCTGTTCCTGGTATTGGACCAGGTATTGACCAAGGGCAACCTCCACCGGCAAGAGCAGTATTAAAACAAATCTCCCCATTAGCACCAATAACACAACTCCTATATTTTACCCCATAAAAGCAGAAATCAAAAGGTAATGGAACAACACCACTATATTGGTCATCTACACCTAATAACACCCCTGTCCCCCCTGTAAAAGTTGTAGGCAAATATGGAATTGTAGAATAGGTATATGCTGTTGTAGATCTTACAGATGTTACACCTGTAGCTGTTACTGTAGTACATCCGCCATTGCAAATTGTCGTTCCGCCTGTACCCGTTATTGATGTACTATTCAAGGGTGGGCATGGCAACGGCTGTGCTATTGCGTTTATTGAGAGCAACAAAGACAATAAGACAATGATGGATGTAAATATTTGCTTCATAATCTTGAACTTGAACTATATTTAATCAAAGACATGTGTTTTCCCCAAATGGTTTGGTTAAAACACAAACTGCCACACATTTATTATTACAAATGCGTATCCAGAACCCATAAAATTATAACATTTTTTTAAAATGACAAGAATTTTACAAAAAAATCAATTGATAGTGCTACGTACAAATCCTACTTCTTCTTATAAACCGGCACCGTACTGCAAGGTTCCCCATACATAATCGACTTCGCAACCGGTCTCAACTTTGCAGTTATGGCTACATAGGCTCCTTCTGGCACATAGGTATCGCCACAACCTTTTATAACTATGCGCTTATCTGCAAATTCAGCTAAATCTATACTATTAATTCTTTGGTACAATAGCGATTTTTCGAGCTCAGCAGTAGTTCCATAATATACAGAGTGGGCAATAGGTTCTATATATACTACAGCCAGCATATAAGCCCAAACAGGCACTATTGCATCTGCACTACAAAATATAGCCACTTCCTTGCCCTCATATTGTTGCCAGTTGTGTGTGGGCAAAGCAGCCCTGTAGTCCTTTTCCCTTAATATCATTTCGCGAAATAGAAAAGGCTTCAAATCAAATGCCATAACATTTCCTGTGGCAATATATGGTGCCAGGTCGAAGGTGATAATACCACTTTCTGCTACTTTATTTACAAATGCTTCCATAATATACTCTTTAATAAAAAGAATAGATGTCACAAATTTGTGACAAAGAAAATCTAATCCTTATGCAAAATTAAAGAATTGGCCATAAGGAAAGACTATGAATAATTAATATCCGGATAGATGGGAACTTTAGCTTGAATATGGAGTAAGTAACAAATACCTACCTGGAATAATGCTTCTCCAACACATCACTCACCGCTAATACCAATTGGTAAGGCAACTTAAGGTCATCACTATTCACCAGGTCATACCGCCCCAGTGCCGACCATTTCATAAAAAACCTTGGGAAACCCTTAATGTTCACTTCATAGTGCATGCCATCCTTCCTCAACTGCGCTATAATAACAGCCAGGTAAGTCTTTTTCTCAAAAATTAACTGACTTGAAAAACTATTTGCCACACCACGAAGGTAAAAACCTTTACCATTCAAAAACCTCAAAATAAATATTTATTCCCGATAGCCCAATTCAATTTCATATTCATTGCATCTCAACTATATCCCCCCCCCTACGACTACCTACTAATACTATCCACCAGCGTCTAACAACTATTTACCAACTACTATCTACTATCTGCTAACTAATATCTACCATCTTCTATCCAGCAACATCTTTATACTTACTACTTTCTACTCATTATAAAAATCAATTTTTATCAATTTACCAAACGCTTTTTAAAATTCATCCGTCTTATTAAGTGTTAACCCATTAATCGAATAAAGCCATTTATTAATTAGCGGCTAAAATTTCATATAAATTCAAAAAACTTCAAAATGAACATCGGTCTAGCAATCAAGTCAATTCGGAAGAAGCTCTCAATCACCCAATATGAGTTAGCCGAAAAATGTGAATTATCACAAACTTCACTATCACAGATAGAAACAGGGGTAAAACGTCCCAGCCAGAGAACAATTTCGAAAGTTTGCATGGTACTGGATATACCTGAATCAATCATCTACATAGTTGCCATGCAGGAAGCCGATGTTCCGCCAAGCAAGAAAGGCGTATACGAATTGGTTTATCCTTCCATCAAGAGCCTTGCCCTGCAAATGGTAAGTTCTGAACACCTGGGTCTGGTTGCTGTTTAATAATATTTCATTGTGCGTTTTATATTTCAAAGCGGTACTACCCCAATAGTATCGCTTTTTTATTATTGCATATGCTTAAAATACCATCAAATCAACAAATACATCAACCTTACAGTCCACAAATTGCTATACTGCTTAGATGCACGGGAGATAACAGGCGGTGATATGGTTCGGATAGGTGTTATAGAATAAGCAAACCTCATATTTAAAAACAAACCCTTCCACAAGTGCATCTGCGCACCTACTATCAGGTCGAAATTATCCTTAGCATACGGATATTTATTAAGGTCCAGCGGTAGGTAAGGTATGGTTTCATAACTTTCATTACTACCTACCAGCCTGCTATAAGACACACCAATGCCAGCATGGCTTTTGCGCTTATCAAAATAGTTAATCATTATGGGTATCTCCGCGTAGTTTAGCGTCACCCCATAATTTTTAATGATAAAAAAAGTATCAGCCGGCGATTGCCTTACAATATCACTTTTTGCACCCTTTTGGCTGAACAAAAACTCCCAGCTTATGGCCAGGTGTTTCTTTAGTTGCACATAACCTACCCCCCCCACATTGGCACCAAACTTATGATACCCGGCAAAATTATCACCATCTACTTGTGCAAAATTGACCCCACCAATAAGCCCTGCATAAAACAAACGCTTTTCTGGTATATACAAAGGGTCCTCACCCTCATCATATTGCGCTAACACATTTTGACAAATACCCGTTAATAAAATTGTAATTACTACAAGTGCCGCGAATTTTCTACTTTTATTCATTGAAACCACCAATGCTAATGAATTTCAAATATACACCAAACACGCTTAAAAAACTGGAGTTGCTTTATGACGAGGCAAGGTATATAGTGCGTTTTGAGAAAGGTAATTTCACAAGTGGCTTTTGCGTGCTCGAAGAAAGGCGCATAGTGGTGATTAATAAATTCTTCAATACCGAGGGCCGTATCAATGCGCTTATAGAAATTTTACCCACCATTAAGATAAATGAGGACGAACTGAGCGGTGAAACCCTTAAATGGTATAAACAACTAATAGCCGACAACAGCACAAATATTGTACAATCTCAAATAGACCTGAACCAGTGAAAATAACTTTTTTGGGCACGGGTACTTCTCATTCACCCAGTTGCGTTTCAAATGCGGGTGCCACATGTCATCAGCCTCTCCAGAAACAAAACCAGATAACTATTTTTAGTAACTTATACCTTTATACCTGTAATTTAGTAGAAAAGACTCCAAAGGAAAAAATCAACAAAATTATAATACAATTCTTCATTTTATTGTTCATAATTACTACCTTAAATTATTTTTGATTAATTATTAA
>CAIWHI010000640.1 GCA_903912435.1 uncultured Bacteroidota bacterium
CAATTAGAAAAGAATGTTTTTGTATATTGAATTAGACTGTTTGTCCCTTTGCCTGCTTAGCAGCAAGCAGGGTATTTTTCATCAATCCACAAATGGTCATCAGACCTACACCTTTAGGAACGGGCGTGATATAGCTGCATAATGGGGCTACATTATCGAAATCAACATCACCTACCAGGCGGCTACCACTCTTCTTGGTTGGGTCGTCAATACGGTTGATACCTACGTCAATGATAATTGCACCGGGCTTAACCATATCAGCAGTTACATATTTAGGTCGGCCTATAGCAGCAATAATAATATCGGCAGTCTTGGTAATTTCAGCAAGGTTTTTGGTTTTGGAATGGCACATAGTAACGGTTGCATTGCCGGGGTTTGCATTGCGGCTCATTAATATGGTCATTGGTGTACCTACAATATTACTACGGCCTATTATCACACAATGCATACCTGAAGTATTAATCTTGTAATAATCGAGCATAAGCATGATGCCATAAGGGGTAGCTGGTAAGAATGTTGGCAGTCCCAAAAGCATATTACCCAGAGAGATAGGATGGAAACCATCTACGTCTTTTGCAGGGTTGATGCTTTTAATCACCGAATCGCCTGAAATATGGTTAGGTAATGGCAATTGAACCAAAATACCATCAATATTATCATCATTATTTAGCCTTTCCACTTCGCTGATGAGGTATTCCTCGGTAATGTCTCTTTCGAAACGCAACAAGGTAGAATCAAAACCCAGTTCTTCGCAGTGTTTCACCTTCGAGCCTACATAGGCCTCACTTGCAGGGTTATTGCCTACCAAAATAGCAGCAAGGTGTGGTTTCTTGCCACCATTGGCCTGCCAATCTATTACTTCCTGTTTTATCTGCTCCTTTATATGGGCAGAAACGAGCACTCCATCAAGTAATTCCATTATAAAGTATTGTTTTATGAAAAATTTCTGTTTGGTTCAAAAATAGCAATATAAATGGTTTGTTTCAATGACCTGCATTATATTTGAATAAATAATACATCTACAACAGAAAACCAATCTAAATAAATATATTTTTGGCATAATATTTGTGGTACTAAATCAAAAACCTATATGAAAAAACAGTTCAAGTTTACGTTTACCTTTGCACTAATTGCAGTATTATTTTTTTTTGGGGTGGGTTGTAAGAAAAGCTCTCAGATTAACAGTCCTGCGACTCTGGACTTTACCATATCCGGGAGTTCTTATATAAATAAACCAATAAAATTTAAAAGCAATAAGGGGAACTCATTTTTGTGGGATTTCGGGGATGGAACTACATCTAATAAGGCAAACCCTACGCACATATTTAGTTATTGGGGAAACCATAACATATCGTTGATAATCAATGGCACAGATAGTCCTAAAGTTGTAAAAAGCATTTCTTTAGGTTTTGATTCAATAATAATGGCTAAATTAACCAATACAGAATTCAATTGGCATAAGTACGAACTTTTTATTCCCTACCATGAGGATTCAGTTGTTACTTATTATCCTGATGCAAAATTCGGTATTCAGATGGTAGACCCACTAACACTTACCATTGGAACTTATTCATTAGATTTTCATGGAACCCATTCGAATTGGTATTATTTTGGGAAAGATTACTATTATAACAGTGGATACCCAAGACCTGAATACGAATCACTAATATATTTTGCAGATAAGGACAGTATCTATTTTGTTCATTATGAACAAGAAGCCGTTGGGAATGATTATTATCATATTTACTCATGCAAAATGTAAAATGAATCAAAAGCTCAAAAATATGCTTTTGGCATAATATTTGTGGCAATAAATCTAAAAACCTATATGAAAAAGCAGTTCAAGTTTACAGTTACTATTGCACTATGTGCAGTATTCATTTCTTTAGTGATGGGTTGCAGTAAGAGCTCACCAAATAAACCGCCTGTTGTCATACCTCCTGTAATACCTTTATTGGACTTTACCATTTCTGGGAGTAATTATCTGGGAGGATCAGTTTCCTTTAAAAGTAACCAGGGCAAAACATTTGAGTGGGATTTTGGGGATAGCACTGTTTCCACCGATTCTACACCTATCCACAGTTATACAAAAATTGGCATCTACAATGTAAAATTAAGAATCAACGGAAAACAAGAGGATACTCTAGCAAAAATAGTGGCTATTGGTCAGGATTCACTAATGATGGCCAGAATTGGGAACCAGACAATTAATTGGCACCACAAACACCGTGATCACTATACCTACCTGGATACCACCTACTTTTATAATGATACATCAATGGTTGTTAGTTTAATCAACGCAATGACTTTAAAAATTGGATCAGATACACTTATTTATACGGGCACCGATGGCATAATAGTCAACTTCTATTTCAACCCCTATGCCTATTCAGGCTATCCTGGTGATGGTACGTATTTCAGCTTGACATACACCAACAGTTCAAGCCATTACTACTTTACTAACTACCGTCATGTAAGTGCAGGGTATAATTACACCGAAACTTTTGATTCGCATTAGTGTATAGTAAAATATACTTCAGTAGGAAAAGGTAGCTAATCAGATTCAAATAGCTCCTTTAGGTCTAACGAAAAATCAGGGAGTACGGTGGATGTAACTATTTTAGGTGATGCCATTGGCCTTGAGACTATATACTTACCTTCTACCAGAATGCAAACACTAAACGTATTATCCTGTGGGGAAACAATCCAGTATTCCTTAACACCTGATTTTTCGTAAAGGTCAAACTTAGTATTTAACTCTACTGAATTATTACTGGGTGATAATATCTCTACTACTATATCAGGAGTACCCAGGCAACCTCTTGTATCAATTTTAGACTTATCACAGATTACACAAATATCAGGCTGAACTACGGTGATGATATCTTTATCATCTTTAGAATTGCCTGGCAACCGAACATCAAATGGAGCTGTGAAAACCTGACAATCTTTACCTTTCATGTAA
>CAIWHI010000641.1 GCA_903912435.1 uncultured Bacteroidota bacterium
GGTTCGCATCTCAGGCCTCGTATTACTGCACCTGAAAAATGGAAACTCCCGGTGGGTCTTAGTCTTTCATTTGAATTTGGTTTTCAGAAGGCTGAATACTCGGCCAATACAGCAACCCTGGAGATGAGGCCTATTATTGATAAAAAATGGAAGGCATTTTATGTATCATTGAATCCGGTACTTGAAAAAAGCTTTGAAGGTCCGGACGAAAATACCGGGCTATCATTTTCTCCTAACGTAAAAGCTAGTTATGACCTCAATAAAAAATTTGCATTGGGACTAGAATATTATGGAGGCATGGGGCCAATAAAAGAACTAGTTCCATTAAAAGAGGGACAACATCAACTATTTGCAGTGACAGATATTGATTTTGGGGCAAAATGGGAGTTTAATGCCGGTTTCGGATATGGATTCACAGAAAGTACAGAGAAAGCGTTGTTTAAATTAATATTAGGGCATAAGTTCTAATGTTTATGACAAGTCTTTCTTAGCTTATTTTTTGGTGGTTCTTTAACATCAAATAATATTGGTAAAGGCAGATTTACATTGGTTTAATGTAATTTTATGCTTTAGGAAACACATAGACTATGTATAAATATTTAACCATCTTTTTGTTAGCAATTATTGGATTTACGTCATGCAAGAAAAAGCAAGCTGATGTATTGGCAGATATAAAGGAGAAAACAGCCAAAATCAATAAAGGACTAACCTCATTAAGCCGCAAACAAGTGGATGATATTATGACACCGGGTGGTGGCACTATTATGGGCTACTATGATGGAGAGGAAGTGAAGAAAATAAATGTAGAGCAATATACCGATACCTGCCGCATATTTTCAGAGTTCTATTTTGATGATGGTATGTTGATTTATGTTTTGGAGCATAACTATGTATACAATAAGCCGAGGTGGTATACCGAAGAATTAGCTACAGAAAAAAAAGACAGTGTTTGGTATGATGACAAAAAAACTGTTTTAGTTAATAACCGGTACTACCTAAAACAAAATAAGCTCATAAAATGGATAAAGGGGGATGATAATGACATAATGATCAACTCATCTGAATTCATGAATATGGAACCTAAACTATGGATAAAAGCAGTATTGCTAATTAAGGAATTGAAAGAACTGAAGAGCAATCAATAATACTATATACTATTAATCCACTGCTCAATTACACGTTCATGCTTAGCATACAATCCATTTAAATTCAATTTATTAGGTGAATATTTTTTTGAAATCTCCATAGCTTTTTTCAGATTAAACCCACTCTGACTAGTAGAATAAAAGAAACCTGATTGCATCAACTGTTTGGCTAAGTACAACTGTTCTGTTTGGCCGGGTGTAGGTATCAATATGGCTCTTTTATTTAGTGCAACCAAATCCATTATAGTAGAATAGCCACTACGGGAAATTACAATTGATGCACTCTTGATTATTTCTTCAAGTTTAGTTCCAGATAAATGCGAGTACCAGGTAATATTTCCTGGTATTTCATTAGGCACAATTGCCTTATCTGAGCCTTCAATAAATATCACTTTTGCATCAACTGCCAATACGTGCTTCCATAATATTGCAGACAAATTACTTCGTTGTGGTTCTGGTCCTGAAATTAGGATTACTATAGGGCCATTTGATGTTTTTGAAAATTGCTTTTCAGGTATAAATCTGGAAAGCAAACCTAGATATTGTGTTTTATTGGGCAATATATCAGCATGAGATAGTTTACCACCGAGGCCAGGAAAATCAAAGGAATCAACCACCCAAGTAGATGAAAACCGATTTAGTAAGTGGTATTGGAGCTTTTGGATCATCTGATTGGGCACCCTACCCAATCCTGTTTGAATATTTAATTGATGAGTGAGAATTACAGAAGGAATAGTATCATGATAAAGTCCGTAACGGTTATCTGAAATTATGCCATCTATTGAATGCTTTTTGCATACCTCCATCAGCCATTTGCGCTCATATTGAATAACTTTCATCAATCCGGGCAATTGGGCAAAAATTCCAGCCTGCCCTACCCTATTCCATGCTGAGTACCTTATGTTGTATCCTTCAATATGTATAGTTTCTATACCACCAAAGGTTTCCTTTATAAAAGAGCACTGAAAATCATTACCCGCAAACACCGGAATATGCCCCAGGCTTATAATACAGCCTATAATAGGTATGCACCTGGTAGTATGGCCCAGCCCCCAGTCGAGAGGTGCAATTAATATTTTTTTAGGTTTGTTGTTTGGCAATAATTCCTATTTTTACAAAGATAAATTTATGAAACAAAAAAACAGGAGTAAAATCGGTTATTACTTATTGATGTTAGTGGTTATCAGCATGCTAGCTGAAAGTTGTGCAGGCAGTAAAAAATGTGGCTGTGGCACCGATTTGAATAATGTTTACAAGCCATCCAGAAGATACAGATGACAATAAGTCTATATAATACCTGATTAAGGAATAATATTTGAGCCCTAAATCTTACTTATATGTGGAAGAAAAACAAAGTATGGTTGCAATTTGAGCAGAATATAATGGCCACTGACCCCCAATCTGCCATTTACCTCATTTCTTTCAATAAACATTCAGCCTTAAATAAAACATATCTGACTGCATTGGAGGTAATAGATATTCAGAAATATGCGGTTATAAATAATCCGGTAAAGGTGAAAATTGCCTTAAAAGAGAATATAAGATTGCCTTTTGTATTTGTAATCGGTAAAAATTAGGTATAGTTTAAAAGAACTGAATTATCTTTCAATATCAATATTGGCAATTTCCGATATTTTCACAGGCTTATTTTTTGTTCTGAACGCATGGTTCCTGCTGCTTCCCATAAGGCTATCCTGAATAAGTAGTGCATTAAAATAAACCGATTTCCTACTACCATCAGTATTTGTAAGTATTATACTTGTGCGCTTAGTAATTCCTAATAAACAGGTTTCACCTTCCTTGTCTATACATTTAATCTCCTTAATTGAGCGCCCTTCTACACTACCGGGATAGAATTGATAAGGAGCCATTAAATTGATTGAATCTTTACTGTCTTTTTTAGACGAAGCTAATTGTTCCAGCAGGCTTTGGGTAGTAATATGATAGGTAGTATTACACCCGAAAAGGGTAATACAGAAGAAAAATAAAATCAAAACTGATGGTCGCCTCATGTTATTCATCAAAAAATCTATATAACTTAACCATTCCTCGAAATATGGGGAAATAATTAATTTGCTTTGGTAAAATTAGTACATTTTAAAGCTACTTCCATTTGAGCGAAATTAATTAATTGTTTACAAGCCGATTGTGGATGCTACCAGAATTATTTTAGATTACTTATAGCAACCTGCTTTAAAAATCTGCTCTTTAATTTCCTTTTCCCATTCTAATTGTTTATCAATAATTGTGCCATGACCGGTTTCGTTGTCATATCGGTTTTCCATCTCCTTGGTTTCATTTTCAAATTGTTGCTGAAATTGCTCTAAAATTTGGGTATAATCGGCTTTGTTAAAGGTCTTTTTTTGCAACGCATTTACAAATTCACAAGCCTTAAGGGCAGTAATATCAAAATGCAACTGTTCGTGTGCGAGTACTTTAGGGTTCTTACCAGCCTCTTTAAACCAGGAAAGGCGTTTATTAAAAGTGGGGGAAATATCGATATCAAGAACTATTTGCCCATCTGAGGTAGTAACATTATAATTGAATCCAATTCCGCTGGCAGTAATGGCCATTTCGGGGCCATTACCCTGGGGTAAGCCTTTAAAATCATCAATCTTTAAAAGCTGGTTCGCAGTATAAGGGATACAATCCTGTTTATCGGTTTTGGTACTTAAAACTACATTCACTCTTACTTTATTTGAAGTGGGTATTTTAGATTTATTATTTGCCCACCAATCATCAAAGGCTTTCAAATCGTTTGTTATTGTCTTAGCAATAAATTGCCCAATATACTTTTCAGGCTCTTCATTCAATTCGCTTTTACCGGTACCAGTATAGTCAACCAGCTTTTGACCATCAATATAAATTCCAAATGTAATTGCAATGTTAGTTGCCCATAACCCATTCTTAAATTTACTAGAGATAGTACTTGCAATCATATGTAATTCAATAGATTGCTTATTCGTGTTTTTTGCTATTTTTGTATCCAGATACCTTGAAAGATAATTTTGAGCATGACCATCAAAATCAAAAAAGTACTTTTTATCACCCTTTATTTTTTCCCCCAATGATGTCTTTTCCTTCCGGTCATCAACAAACTTATCAATATAAAAGCCATTAGGTTTGTACAGTATTTCATTGACATTTAGACTAAGCAAGACTGTATTTTGTGCAATTACACTAAAACTGAACAAAATACTTAAGCTTATTAATAAGAAAATCCTGGTCAAATTATTTCTTGTTTTTGTAAGAGTAAAGGTAAAGATAACCCAACTAAAGTTTAGGTGTATATCTATAACAAGAGAATATTATCCTTTATTTAACCATAGTTTTCCAATTTCGCTTACAGGAATAAATGGGAAAGAGTAAATACTTACAAGTAATTTAATTTGCCCGATTAGCCCAACTATTACTAACTTTATATCGTGGATTTAAGCAAAAGTGGATAATAATCAACTTGCAAAATCATTCCCATTGCAACTTATACATTCATTTATAAGAACTAAGAATAATAAAGGATGAAATCAGCATATATAGTAGCGGGTTATCGCACAGCAGTTACCAAATCAAAACGAGGTGGTTTTCGTTTTTTCAGGCCAGACGACCTGGCTGTTGAGGTTATTAAAGGCCTGATGGCCAGTATACCCCAACTAGACCCATTACTTATAGATGATGTAATAGTAGGGAATGCCGTACCTGAGGCTGAGCAGGGGCTACAGATTGGCAGGATAATAGCCAATAGGGCTATTGGTGAATCTGCTGCCGGTTTTACCCTAAATAGGTATTGTGGTTCAGGCCTTGAGGCAATATCTATTGCAACAGCCAAAATACAAATGGGAATGGCCGAATGCATCATAGCCGGTGGTACTGAAAGTATGAGCCTGGTTCCGACAGCGGGTTGGCGCACAATGCCCAATTTTGAGTATGCCAAAGAAAATGGGGATTATTACCTGAGCATGGGCCTTACTGCTGAA
>CAIWHI010000642.1 GCA_903912435.1 uncultured Bacteroidota bacterium
ACATAGGCGTTATTCAGTACTACCTGCGAACTAATACTTACATCACTTCCTATCTCTACCAGGTCTTCTGCACCAATGGTAAATGCAGCTAATTGGGCATCTTTGGCTACTTTTACCCCCATGCGCCTCAGATAGCCATTATAAAGCGGTGTTCCATTGAGGAATTGGGAAGGCAGCAGGCGTTGCATCGTTTTTACAAACCACCACCTGAAATAATAGGTGCCCCATAAGGGGTAATCGCCTTCTTTCATCTTGCCTATAACCAGCCACTTTACTGCCACACTAAAGCCTGCAAAAAGGGGAGGTATAAAGCAAAACATGCACAATGCAGTAGTAATGGCATAGGCAATACTATTATGCTTTTCAACCACATAGTAATAGCCGAGGTAAGGGAAAAATATCTGTACTGCAAATAGGCCGTACATGAATAGTAATGAAACAGTCTGGGCTAACCAGCACCATAAATAACGGCCTCTGGGTATTTCATTAAACACTTTTTTGGCCCTGGTTTCTTCAACTGGTTTTGTTTCCCAGTATTCTACAAGTCCACTTAGGGGTCTGTGTAAGTATATATCTTTTAGCGAAGCCTGTGGAATATTGGCTTCCCTACGCAATTTTGACACAAAAGCTGCAGCTAATAAAGAGTGCCCTCCCAGGTCGGTAAAAAAGTCATTAGCTAAAGTTATTTCCCTGTTAGGGAAGAACTTGCGCAGGGCGGCTATTACGCGCTCTCCCATGCTTGCATCAAGGTCAATGACCTCATTAGTGATGGAGACTGCATTTTCCAAAAGCATAGCCGGGATAGGCAATGACTTACGGTCAATTTTACCACTTGGTAGCCTGGGCATTTCGGGCAATTGCATGATGACACTTGGCACCATATATGCAGGTAAAACCTTAGCCAAATCATCCCTAATACGTTGCTGGTTCATGGTTACCGGGTCATCACAAACCACATAACCAGCCAGGTGGTCCTGACCATTGATATCCTTTTTCACTACTACCGCAGCAGCAGTAATATCCTGGAGACCACTTAGCTTATTTTCAATTTCCCCCAGTTCTATCCTATAACCCCTCAACTTTATCTGGTCATCAAATCGCCCCTGGAAATCAATACTCCCATCAGCATTAATAACCGCGGCATCACCCGATTTATACACCATATCACCCGGCATTGATGCCATTGATTCTGATTTAGGTACAAATTTGGCTTTAGTTAGTTCAGGCAAATTGATATATCCCTTACATACCCCCGCCCCGGTAATCACCAGTTCACCACGCTCACCCCGTGGCAACACATTCATTTGCTCATCAACCACCGCAAGGTGATAGTTGGGCAATGGGATACCAATCGTGATTGGGTCGCCAGGTTTAAGGGCTATTAAAGTAGCCGTAACTGTAGTTTCGGTAGGGCCATAACTATTGTAAAACCTACGGGATGGTATAGACCAACGGGCTAATACCTGTGTGGTACAAGCCTCACCACCTGCATTTACTATTCTTAATGAGGAAACATCATCCTCCATTACTGCCAGCAAACTTGGCACTGCATGGAGAACGGTAATCCTGTTTTTACGCAGGACGCTATCTAACTCGTCTATTGACTTGGCTGTAGCGGCATCTGCCACCCATAAAGTAGCACCTGCCAGGTAACTAATCCAGGTTTCTTCACACCACATATCAAACGACACGGAGAAACCCTGGTATACCCTATCACTGCTTTGAATTTCTAATACTGTTTGCTCTGCCCTTACCAAATGACAAATTTGCCTATGGGCTATTGGAATTCCTTTAGGCTTGCCTGTTGAGCCGGATGTGTACAATACATAAGCCCAATCATCGGGTTTCGCCCCCTTTGGAATCATGATTAATGCTTCCTTACGGGGCTGGGAAACTACCTTGAATACCGGGCATGAAAGATTTAATTGGCTATCGCTGATGTATCCCTTAGCACCAACCTCTGTTAGAACGGTTTCTACACGCTCAGCAGGCATTTCTCTATCCAATGGCACATAGGCAGCCCCTGCCTTCACAATACCCAGAATAGCGACATGAAGCTCCAAACCTCGTGGCCACCAAAGGCCGACTGCATCACCCGGACGAATACCATTTTCCCACAGATTATGGGCCATAGCATCGCTCCACCTGTCCAATTCGTGGTAGGTAAGTGATGTGTCACCAAAAATAAGGGCAATCTTAGAACCAAAATTCTGTGCAGATGCACGGAAAATATCTGCAAGGGTTTCTTCTTGCAGCAAATCAGGGCGTATGGCTCCAAGTACTATGCTGGAATTAGTCATTTATAACAGGCGACCATTATTTGAAAGCGAAAAGTACGACAATTCTTTGGGTCATCCCATTTTCTTTGTACCCTAAAGTGTGGATAATCAGGTACAAGAGGCACTTTAACATATATTCGGCTATTGGCTAGCATTTAAACATATTTCAAGATGATTACGTGCAATTTTAGAGGTCCAATATCATCTCGTATTGCCCTCCACTAGCTTGTATATTCCAACTCTCTAAGAATGCAGTGATATTTGTGCACTTCTTATCTGTATTAATTACTCTAATTGAGGGGGCTTGATTGTATTTTAATAATTCTGCAAGAAGGGTTGTAGCTAATCCCCTCCTTCTAAAATCAGGATGGATGGCTAATTGGGGTATATCGCCGGATGAAGGTTCGATGATACCATACCCAATTAAAAGGTTTTCATTGTATAAGCCGAGGGTAATAAAACCCCCAGTTTCTCTACTAAGTGAGTCAAAACAATTTTGCCATGAAGGGGTAAAATCCCAAAATCCATTTATTTGATTTCCTATTTCTAGGTTAATTGGATTGATTAGGAAATTATTTTCTATCTTATTGGCATTCAACACAATAGCATCCTTATTCTGAATAAAATAATTAAACTCCCTCTCTACTTTAAAACCCAGGTTTTTATAGATTTTGATCGCCTTATCATTATTATCTAAAACCTCCAACAGGCACTGTTTAACATCGGCATTCTTCAAAAATGGGATTGACTCTATAAAAATATTTTTCACTAAGCCCTTTCCTCTGTATTCTGGTATGGTACCTGTTCCGGTATCATAAGCAGTCTTTTTACTATTCCATTCGCCTATACCATTAAGAACAAAACTCACTAACCTGTCCCCGTCAAAAGCCCCAAATGATAAAGATGGATTATACCCTCTCCTTACTAACATTTTTTTGTATTCATCAGAAGTCCAGGAACGGGCATAGTCTTTAAATGCCTCGGCCCAGACCGAATACAAACCATCATAGGACATGCTCTCTAAAGACTTGACTACCATATGTTTATAATTTTTAATTAGATCACCATAAGTAATTCATGCATTACACAAAGTAACTATAAACTAACCCTATGCCCAAACCTAAACCTATCCCAATCCTTCCAGACTGGTTTATAGCCCCTGCCTTCAATCATATTTTTCACTTCCAGCACACTACGACTATCATCAATTTCAAATTGTTCCAATGATTCGGGCTCTACAGCATATCCACCAGGATTAGTTTTTGAACCCGCACTCATGGCTGTTGCACCAAGCTGGATTATATGGTTACGGAATATTTCATTTTCCCTTGTAGAGATAGACAGTTCTATTTCTTCATTAAAAATCCTCCATGCACAGATGAGTTGCACCAACTCC
>CAIWHI010000643.1 GCA_903912435.1 uncultured Bacteroidota bacterium
TCCTTGGAAATTCCTTAAGTCAATGACATTGCTTGTAATGGATTCTACAAATAGTAGAAATTAGGTCGAAATCAGTATTGGAAAATAACACTCCTTTTGCGTTTCACTTTATACTTTTGCCCTAATTATAGACTGATGAAAATTTATAGCTACATATTGCTTATTATGTGCCTGCTGATAGGTACTGCTGGTTTTGCCCAGGTGGATAAAGAAGATAAAGAAGAAAAGAAGGCCAGGGTAAAAGATAAAGTAGATTATAATGTTTTCCGCAGGCAGATGCTCTCCCTGAAGGAGTATCTTGACGAAAGAAAGAAAATACCCAGTATACAGAAAGAAACAAAGATGCATGTGAAGGTGGTGGCTTATGTTGATAGTACCGATGGAGGTGATGACAGCAAAACCCTCACAGGTTTTATAAGGCAGGATGTAGGTGATAATTCTACAAATGTATATGAGGTTACCTACGACCGCGCACTAAAGAAAATAACCCTGG
Organism: uncultured Bacteroidota bacterium; assembly: GCA_903912435.1. Lineage (GTDB taxonomy): Bacteria > Bacteroidota > Bacteroidia > Chitinophagales > Chitinophagaceae > Nemorincola. The sequence goes on from CAIWHI010000643.1 coordinate 494, forward strand.
TGAAGCCAACCGGTGAAGCCAATGAAATAGAAAAACAAGAAAAAGCCGCACCAAAGAAAGAGCCTGTAAAGACTGTGGTGAAGAAAAAGTCAAAACCAAAATCGGATGAAGACGACGATGATGATGCTGATGATGAGAAGCCCGCCAAAGGTAGCCATAAGGATAAGGATGATGAGTAGTTCTGGTTCTCTCCTCGGTTAATCTCTTCACTATTGCCCTTGAAATTTTTTAAACCCTATATTTATGCCTATCATTACAGCGACCGACCTCGCAACGAATATCTATGCCGAGGTTTTGACACAAATTACCAGAAGCGACTCTACTATTGTAGATAAGGCCATTAATGCTGCCATACAGGAAACTAAAATGTACCTTTCCCGTTTCGACCTCTTTCAACTTTTTGGTGTAAGGGGGGGAGCACCCTCCTTTCAGGATGAATATCTGAAAAGTATGGTTAAAGATATTGCTTGCTGGCACTTACTGAGATTATCAAACCCAGGTATAGACCTAAATACTTACCGCACAGCCTATCAGGATGCGATAGCCTCTTTGAAAAACATTATGGCCGGGCAGGCACAGCCACAAGGCTGGAATTATGCCAATACTGAGAGTGAAACTGCCCAAAAGGGCGACTCAATAAACTGGAGTAGTAATCCTAAGCGGGAGAATTTTTATTAGTAAACTATTAATTTCACGTTTCCTTCCCCATAGACAAGACTCTAAAATGATTATCATTTCCTTTTCCTATTCCTATTACTAATAGGGCAAGGGAATACCCAATTCTCGCCTGAGCTGATAACTGAATTGTTTTTCCTGAGGCTGAATTAGCGATACCTTTAAGTGATTTCTTAATGCCTACTTCAATCTTCTGGCATTTTTAATTGCCGGAAGCACAGGGAAAAGATCATCCTGGTATTTGATATAGATAAATATGCAAATGCATGCTATCGTGTAAATAGTAAATGGCCAGGGATTGATATCTTTTTTCTTTTCTTTAGACATATCGCGCATTGATGGTATCTGCCTGAAGTTATTATAAAGTACAGCTATAATTACTAAGAATATCCATGGGAAGGCAAATAGCTTATCAATTATCTGCATGAACTTAAGCCAGTTTTTGCATAAAAACCCCAGACCCCATAGGGTAATCAAATTGAGAATAGAAATAAAGATGTACGAGAATAGGTAGGAAAATGTAGTAAACCCGCAGAACTTGTAAGCGATTTTATAAGTTTCTATCAACAATGGTTTCATATTAGCGAATTTTATACATTAAGCTACCAGTTCAGGGTGTGAAGGTAAAAAAATCCTTTATAAACAAAGAACACATTCTACTCCGCTATATATCAATTACTTAATTTTGCATTAAGTAATTATTAATTACCCCAAACAATACCAGAATAATTAGAGAATCAGGGGGTCATACTTATTATACATGGTGTATGCAAAAAGCAATAATGACATTATAGTATACAGTATTAACGGTAAATACATAATTCTTGTACCTTTTTCCTGCGATAGCTTTTCTAATGGTAACATTATAATATAATTGATTACTAGCACCACTGCTATAGTTACGTATAGTAGGAAGCCACTAAAAAACTTGAGTATAATCTTCAATTCTGGGAAAGCACCTGAAAGCAACACAGCAAGTCCATTTATTGTAATTAGATTGAGTGCAGTAATATAGATTAAGGCTATTATAAAGGAAGGGAATTTATACCCAGTAAGCTCATATAATAATTTAAATACATCGGCAATTAATCTCCTCATAGTTCTTGAAAATAAAGACAAAGAATTACCTGCAAGATATAAAATTCAGAGGATTATACTAATCAAATAAAATAAATTCTATACTATCCTATGGTTAAGACGAATAAAACACCCCACAAAAGTGGTGAAATCATTGTAAATGAATTGAATATAAGGTCGGCAGACAGGAGCCGTAAAGACATTGCTACATGGCGTGGTGCACTGATAAACGCCGAATCGGTTTATTTTCCCAACCGGAGTCGGCTATATGATTTGTATGAAGATGTGGTGCTGGATGGGCACCTGTCTGGTGTAATAGCCAAGCGAATAGATGCTGTCCTAAACAAGGAATTGTATTTTGAAACCGGAACTACCAAAAATGAGGGTATGGAACGGTTGATAAAATCGCTACCCTTCAGGCAGATTATACAAACCATTATGGAGACCATGCTATGGGGTATATCGGGTATTGAGTTTATACCGGGTAAGGAATTGAGGTTTGAGAAGATACCACGCAAGCATATAAAACCCGAACAGGGTATAATCGCTTATGAGCAAATCGGTGTGGATGGTATTGCCTATGCTAATATGGAGAATATTTGGGTATTGGGTGAGCCTAAAGATCTTGGCCTGCTACTGAAGTGCGCCCCTTATAGCCTGTATAAACGTGGTTGCCTCAGTGATTGGGCACAATATATAGAACTCTTTGGCCAGCCTGTGAGGGTAATAAAGTATGACAGCTATGATGAGCAAACCAAACTGGAGCTAAAAAAGATACTGGATGAAAGTGGCAGCAGCTTATCTATGATGATACCCCGCCAGGCCGACTTTGAGATTAAAGATGGTAAGCAAACCAATTGTGATGGTAACCTACAGTTGTCATTTATCAAGGCACTGAATGAAGAAATGTCGATAACCATATTGGGCAATACGGAGACCACCACAAGCAGTTATAGTACAGGCTATGCCCAGAGCAAGGTGCACCTGGAGCAGCAATATGAAATCACTAAGAATGATATTGTATACGTTGCATCAATGCTCAATAGCCACAAGTTTTTGTCCATATTGCAGTCGTATGGTTATCCGGTGGGTAGGGGCAGGTTTGTTTTTGCTAAAGACATGGATATTGATTACCTTCAAGCAAGGGTAGCTATAGACAAGGAAGTAGCCCAGATGATTACCATACCAGAGTCGTATTGGTATGATACTTATGGGATACCCGGTGGCAAATAGATTATTGTTCTTATACTTATAATAATTTGCATTGTTCTAACGTTATCTGTTTTTAAATATTCCACAATTATGAAAAAGCTCTTACTCTCCTTATTTGCATCAACGCTGGTAGCTACATCATTTGCCCAAAATGTGGAACTAGGTATCAATGGTGGTATTATGACTAATATGGCACCATCAACCACCAATGGGATTTTAGGTATATTGAATAAAACCAACCCATTTATCTATGCCCCTAATGTGGCGATAAAATTGATGAATTCGCCAAAAAAATGGCAATTCGGATTATCGCTGGAGTATAGGCAGTTTACCTATAGGGAGATAATATTGAATGGGAACATATTGCAAGGTATGCACCTGGATAACCTGCACGATTTGACCAAGGACGAGTACCATACTCAAATAAAAAGGCCTGGATATGTACCATTGAAAGGCTTTATAAACAGGAAGTTTACTCTGAATAAGCTAGAGCTGTATGCTGGTGTGTCGGCTGGGTTGGGGGTAGTGATTCATAATAAGGCTTCCAATGAGGTATATTATGATAACAGTATCGATGGATATGCAGCTATAGTGGGTTTACAAGCCGGGGCTACCTATTATATCACCAGACGCATTGGCATCAATGCTGAATTGGCGGCTGATTATACCACCTTCATGTTGCACGATTATGATGTTATTTCCTATTCCTATTCTACCTGGGCTTTCCCTGCTACTGTGGGGGTGAGGTATAAGTTTTAATTGAGTTTATTATCTTTACAAGTTGAATTATTGTAGGGCATATACAGGAATAGACAAGCACTTAAATTTTATCTTAATTTTAATAACCAAAACATAAACTTATGAAACGTACCCTTATTGTTCTTGCCTTATTTGTTGCCACCTGTGTAAATGCCCAAAAGTATGAATTGGGATTTAATGGAGGTATTAACTATACCACCACTGTGCAGGATTTACAAAGCTATCCTAAAATTAGTGGACAGTCAGCAACACCCTTATCTAATCCACTTACATTATCATTAAAACTATTGAAGAACCATAAAAACTGGCAATATGGATTATCAATAGAAAGAAGCGAGGCAGAATACAGGACCTTTGAATACTCGGATATTTTGCCATTTTACTATTGGCCTAATCAACCGAATCCCTATTCATTGCGCGTAGTAAGTGCAAGCTATTACCCGGTGAAGATGCTAGTGAACAGGAAATTTAAAACAGGTAACTACGAAAGCTATGCTGGTCTGTCAGCCGGTTATGTGTTTTTGCCACCCATAACCTATGCTAATAAGGAGCAGGCAATGCCATTTAATAAAGACCATTATTATGGACTAACAGGTGGGTTACAGGTAGGAACTACCAGGTATTTTACCCGACACATAGGTGTGAATGCCGAGCTTGATGCCAATTATTTGCGCTTCAGCCAGAGAAGTGAAAGCCAGCTTAGCTTTTATACTTATTCGGTCAATTTGGGTGTGAGGTATAGAATCTAATAAACACCACCCTTTTTTCTTTTATTTAAACCCCTATCTACAAATGAACTCACCATTTGCCAATCTCTTTTTGTCCATTCAGCAGTATGTGAAAGTGGGCCTACCCACTGTAAAGTATATCGACCAGGATTTAGGCCAACTTAAAGCAACAGGTAGGCCACCCGTATCTTGGCCCTGTGTACTCATTGATTTTGAAGACTTTGCCTATCAAAATCTGGGTAATAATGTGCAGACTGCCACCGGAACAGTAGTATTGCGGCTTGGTTTTGCCCCTTTTAGTGGCACATCGCAGGTTACACCTACGCCTTATTTGCAGCAGGCCATCTCTTATTATGATATTGAATGGTCACTGCACAAATTGATACAAGGTTGGACCCCATCCTCCAACATGGGCCATATGATAAGAACCAGCACCACCACCCAAAAACGTACTGATAATTATAGGGTGCGTGAATTGAGGTATAGTATTGCCTTTGAGGATTACAGCACCAAACCCCAACAACAATTAGCCCCGGCAACATTGGTGGTGGAGGAGCAGATAGTGGTGTAGGGCAATGCTGACCAGTAAACGACTATCTACTAAGTACTAAATACTATGTACTCTACAAGAAACATCTTTCTACTTTATACTCTCTACTTTCTACTATAAAAGGTCACCACTTCATATGCTCCCACCTATGGGTGAAATAATACAAGGTGGGTGATTTTTGTTTGAGGAATATAACCTGGTCGGTGTTTTCTTGGATGATATTGAGGATGGTAGGGGCGGAAAGGAAAAACTCTGATATAAGTAGTCTTATTACCTCTTCGTAGCACTTGTTTTTGAAATAGCAGTAGTAGAAATACCGGGCTATAAGGCAATCGTTCCTTTTCTTGATGAGTGAATTATTACGGCCTTTGCGACCAGGGTGTTCTATGCCATTACCCTTAACCAGTTCGTTGAATAATTTTTGTCCCCGCATGATGATTTTTTTACCAAAAATAGGGGCAAATGACAAGTGATAATTGGCTTGATTTCCACAAAACTACTATCTGAAATTGGCTAGAATGTACGCTGGTAAAGGGTTTGGGAGTATAAAAATGGTGTGAGTATTTTTTGGGGATAGGGTAGGGACATTAAAAAAGGAGCATCAATGTTATCTAAACAATGATGCTCCTTTTCTGTTAATATTTGAATGCCTATACCGCAGGTACTACTTTCTTCTTGCTTTCGGCCAGTACATTTTCCCAGCGCCACGCAGTATCCATCATATCCTCAAGGCTGAATTTGGTTTCCCAGCCGAGGAGTTTTTTGGCCTTATTATTGTTGGCATATACGCTTATCACATCACCAGGGCGGCGCGGGGCTATTTTATAGTTCAGCTTTTGTCCGCTTACTTTTTCAAACGCATCAATCAATTCCAATACGGTAACACCATTTCCAGTACCCAGGTTGAAGATTTCGCAGTTCGATTTGTTGCGGTCTTCTATTATGTATTGCAGGGCTCTGGTATGGGCATTGGCTATATCACTTACATGTATATAGTCACGTACACATGAGCCATCACGGGTATCATAGTCATTGCCAAACACATTCATAACAGGGCGCTTGCCTATGGCTGTGCCTGTAATTACTGGTACCACACTTTCAGACAGATCGGCAAATTCGCCTATTTGGGCTGATTGGTGCGCACCTACCGGGTTGAAATAACGGAGTAATATAGTATTAAAGTCTTTGTGCAGGTTGGTAAAGTCACGACACATAGCCTCACCCATTTGCTTGGTGCGGGCATATGGTGATTCTGGTTCTGCCAAAAGAGCCTCTTCAGATACCGGTAGGTCGGTGGTATTACCATAAACCGAGCACGATGAGGAGAATACAAAATTATCTACATCAAAATCTTCGGCACACTGCAGGATATTGATGAGCGAGTTAAGATTGTTTTTGAAATACAACAGTGGATTACCTACCGATTCGGGTACCGACTTGAAGGCGGCGAAATGGATAACGCCCACCAGGTCGGGGTTTTCAGAAAATACAGCTTCGGTATCATCCAGGTTACAAAGGTCAACCTTGTAGTTTTTAATAGGCCTGCCAACAATTTTTTCTATTCCTGCCAGCATTTTAAGAGAACCCCTTGAAAGGTCGTCTATAGATATTACATCAAAGCCATTCTGAATGAGATCTACAATAGTGTGGCCGCCAATATATCCGCAACCACCAGTAACAAGTATCTTGTTCATTTGTATTGTTTTGTATTGCAAATATATGGGAATGCGGTATTCAGATAAATTTTTTTATTTCGGGTAATAGTGGTATAAATTTTAATCAAAAGGTATAAAAGATAAAAATATCCGCTACTCAAAGTTATAGATTTGTATTCTATACAGCTCACTATTTCCCTCTCAAAAACCTATCCACCTTGCTTACCCATTCCTTTTTATGATTCACTAAGTAATCATCATGGCCGGCACGTTGAAAGATGACTAGTTGTTTTTTGCCTGCTAGATTGGCAAATATCTGGTCGGTTTCGGCACGACTCACATTTTCATCAAGGGCACCATACATTAGCAAGGTGGGGCGGGATACAGATTTGGCATAGTTAGTGGGGCTATATGTAAAGGCATTAAACCCACATTCCAGTCCACCCCAGAAATCAAGCAGTGCCGCCATGGGTATGGTGGGTACATGCATCTGTTGGAAACGGGAGCAGGTAGTTTGGTACATTGTGCCAAAGGGGCATTCTATCATTATTCCGCTTACCTTAAGTTGATAATCATTAATTGCTTTGAGTATTGCAGCTGCCCCCATAGAAGAACCGAATAGGTAAATGTTCTTTTCTCCCCTTTGTTGTAGGTAATCATAGCAGGCTTTTACCTCCTCGGCCTCTTTAAAGCCAATGGTTGTTTCATTTCCATCTGAACCGCCACTACCCATAAAATCGACCAATAGGGTATTGTAGCCCATTTTCACCAGTTCTTCTGACTTTGTTATCATAGATGCCTTGCAGGAGGAAAACCCATGAAACATCAATACAGTCCCCTTGGCTGAATCGGCTTTTATCATCCATCACTCCAGTTTTACATTACTTGGAATGGTGATGGTCTCATAAGGCAATGATGGAACTTTAGTATTTACCGGCCTGGGATTGCTGACCCCAAATAAAAGGGCACCCAATAATTGGGGGGTGGTCAACTTTACCGGTTTAGGGGTTTTAGAAACGCTGCTATCGGCAAAATGGGTAAACTTATTGCCATGAAAAGCAGCTACAGTATTCATCATTACGAGAATAAGAACTGCAGACCATAAAAGGCGTTTTTTCCATTTCATTAGTTTGTATTGGCTACGAAGTTTTGGAGATTCAAATAATCCTAAGCAGCCTCAAGGTTTTTCTTATTATTCATTACACTAGCATTTTTAAGATGCGCATTGATTGGCGATTTTAATGGGTAGGGGCGGTTAAAGGCTTCCTGCGATAATTTAAATAATTCGGCAAGCTTGCGGATTATGTCTTTAGAAAATCCTTTTTTATAATTGACAATATCTGAAACCAGTCCGGGACTAACCTGTAAAGTTTTAGCCAGGTCTACGCTTTTCATTTTATGGTCTTTCATTAGCGACTTTAAAAGTGCCACGGGGTCGGGTTCCTGAAAAATATTATGTTCTTCATCCCATTTTTCAACCAATAGTACCAGCAAATCAATTTCCTCCTGAACTTCAGTTGATTTGGATTCCTGAAACACCAAGTCTTCGAGGATTTTGCAATATTTATCATATTGCTCTTCGGATGTGATGATTTTATATTTTAGAGTTTCCATGTTACACTAATAAACGTTGATTGAATATTGTTTATTTAATTTGCACAGCTTGGTATATTCAGCATGGGTTCCAATCCAACAAACAAATAAATGTACTGATGTAGAACCAAATGAATATTGACAAATTACTCTGTAATTGTTACCGCCAATATTGAATACTACCCTATTAGTGCCGCCGCCCAAAATATCAGATGAATTAAAAGTGCCGACTATATCAGATACCTTTTCCCAGTCTGATTTTTTGATTAACGAAAGCCATTCTTCAAAGAAAACCTGACTATTCCTATTACCAATTACGTAATTTCTAATGGTCTTTTCTTTTAGTAAATGAATTCTCATGCAAGATACGAATTTTTATGAAAATTCACGTTTTGTGAAGTTTTAGAAAA
>CAIWHI010000644.1 GCA_903912435.1 uncultured Bacteroidota bacterium
CATCATTGGCTATCCTTACAGCCAAAGAAAGTAGAGTAAAAACCGTAGTTGCCGACCTTGGTGATTATGGCACTTACAATAATTTGTTGGCTGGGTTCGATTTCGTGATTACAGCAGTACCCGGTTTTATGGGTTATAAAACTTTGGAGGCTGTGATTAATGCTGGTAAAAATGTTGCTGATATTTCTTTCTTCCCTGAAAATTCGCTCGACCTTGATGCCCTTGCAAAGGAGAAAGGTGTAACTGCCATTGTAGATTGTGGTGTGGCACCGGGTATGAGTAATTATATTATTGGTTACCACAATGCAAAAATGGAGATTTCCTCTTTTGAATGTATGGTAGGTGGATTACCTAAAAACAGAATTAAGCCGTGGGAATACAAGGCTCCATTTTCGCCTATTGATGTTATTGAAGAATACACACGCCCGGCCCGTATGATGGAAAATGGTAGGATTATTACCAAGCCGGCCCTTAGCGAATCAGAACTCATTGATTTTGAACATGCAGGTACTCTGGAATCATTTAATACTGATGGATTGAGGTCGCTCTTATTTACCATGAGCCATATCCCTGATATGAAAGAGAAAACCCTTAGGTATCCTGGTCATATTGATTTGATAAAGGCCATGATAAAAGGCGGTTTTTTCTCTACTGATCCTATTAAGGTAAATGGTGTAGAAATTTCTCCCCTTGAATTTTCATCAGCAGTTCTCATTAATCAGTGGAAGTCTAAGCATGATGAGGAAGAGTTTACTATTATGAAAATAAAGGTAAGAGGTAAAGAAAATGGGAAGGAGATAGAGTATGTGTATGATTTATATGACGTGAATGATAAAGTAAGTGGCCTTTCCTCAATGAGTAGGACTACCGGTTTTACTTGCACCGCCTCACTTGAGTTGATTATCAATGGCTTGTTTATAGAAAAAGGGGTATTCCCTCCTGAATTGGTAGGTGGGTATGGCGATTGTTTCCCTTTTGTATTCAATTATTTAAAAGCAAGGGGAGTACATTATGAGATTAGTATTAACCGATAATTGCATTATTGGGAATCATATATATGTCAATAAAGGCCTGAAAAAATAAAATTTTCGGGTTGCGTTAATAGGAATCAATTATTTTTGCTAGTTTTAGGGTTAAAATATTAAATATGCCTCAGTGTTCTACCGGGCCTATTTGGTTTAAAAATATAAATTATAATAATGAAATACTGTATTCTGGCCTTGTCGGTAATAATTTTATTCGCTTCTTGCTCCAAAACACCTAATCCTCAGGCTACGAGCAAAGAAGATATTTTGCGTGCCGGTAAATGGAGGATTTCCAGCGGAACGGTAAGAGGTAAACTACCAAGCGGATTAGATACTACTGTTAGCTATTTATCATTTTTATTGCCACTTGCCTGGCAGGATGATTACATTAAATTTGATTCTAATGGTTATGCTAAGGTCTATAGTGGTGCTTTAAAAATTGACCCATCTCAGCCTGACTATAAAAGTTTTTTATGGAAATTTAATAGTAATCAAACAACATTGGACTTTTATAATGGGTTTAATCTTACTTATGCATGGTATGATTCACTATCATTATGGCATTTTGATACATTGGTTAATGATCCATCAGCCACACCACCGCTAGTATTAGATACCATTTTGGGTACCTATGATACTTTGCTGGGCTATACCCGCCAGCATCTGGTTTTAGATACTATCTGGGATTTTTGTATTATTCCAAGTGCTATTCCTAACCTCGATATTTATAATGCACAGTTAAGTAATTTCACTGAAAGCTCTTTTACACTTAATTATACGTATAGGAAATTCTATCCAGATACTAACGGATTCCACACCGGAAGGCAATTATTTCCTAATATGTCTGGGGGATTTGATACTGTAGATTTTTATCCGAATATGAAGGCAGATACTTTGCATTATTCAATTATCTATACAAAGTTCTAGTTTTGAATTCATTAACTTCTTAGTTTGAAAATTGAAAGGCAAATTGCTAACTGTATAGTGTTTAGCAATTTGCCTTTTCGTTTAACTCTAAAGGTTATATTTGTCTGTTTACATTTCCTTGCATTTAAATACTAGTAGATAATACAATCCACAATAAAATTCAACCGGAGAAACCTCAATTCTTAACAAGAAATAAGTGTTACTTGTTTATGTATTGGGCTTAAAATCCTAATTTTGACATTAATTATGATACACATTACATTACCTGATGGTTCGGTAAGGGAATACCCAAAAGGAACAAGTGCAGGGGATATTGCCAAATCTATCAGTGAAGGCCTGGCCCGCAAAGTACTTGCTGCAGAAGTAAATGGAGATATATGGGATACATCGCGTCCTATCAATAATGATGCGTCTCTTAAATTATTGACGTGGGATGATAAGGGTGCAAAAAGTACATTCTGGCACAGCTCAGCACACCTTATGGCCGAGGCTCTAGAATCATTATATACCGGTGTTAAATTTGGTATTGGTCCTCCCATTGAGCATGGATACTATTATGATGTGGACATGGGTGGCAAGCCTTTCACCGACGAAGACCTGAAAAAGGTCGAGGATAAGATGAAGGAACTGGCTAAAACTAATAGTTCTTATGTGCGCAGAGATGTGCCAAAGGATGAGGCCATTGCTTATTTTACCGATAAAGAAGATCCATATAAAATAGAATTATTGGAAGGCCTGACCGATGGTAGTATTACCTTCTATACACAGGGTAATTTCACCGATTTGTGCCGTGGCCCACATATACCCCACACCGGGTTTATTAAGGCAATAAAGCTTACAAGTATTGCAGGTGCTTACTGGCGTGGGAATGAGAAGAATAAAATGCTTACCCGCATTTATGGTATTACCTTCCCTGCCCAAAAGGAGCTTGATGAATACCTTGCTTTGCTTGAGGAAGCTAAGAAACGTGACCATCGTAAACTAGGTAAGGAATTAGAATTATTTAC
>CAIWHI010000645.1 GCA_903912435.1 uncultured Bacteroidota bacterium
GCCTATTTGCCCAATAATCTTGAAGCGGCAATTCCCCCTTGGGGCGTTGGCTCAGAGCATGAGCGAAGGGGGTTAGGGGGATGTTGTCCATGCCTAAATAACGTTGACCGTTTTTACCCCCAAAGCCTAATAAATATTTGCGGAAATACATCTTGATTCCGAGGCCTTGTTTGCTCATTATTTTGGGGGCTCAATGCCCCCAAAATAATGGTAATTTGCGTCCAATGACTCTGTCATCTTCGGCCTTGTTTGCTACCATAAAGCTAATACATTATTTTCAAAAACAATAGGGGACTTGTATTTTAGTGCCTTATGTGGCTTTTCGTTATTGTAAAGAGTTACTACCCGGTCAACCGCCTCCCTTAATTCTTCAAATGTATTTATCTTATAGAACCTAAGGTAGTTGTTTTTTATTACCCCATTTATGCGTTCTGCTTTGCCATTTTCATATGCCATTTCGCACATGCTGTTCCTGAACTTATAAGTCTGAGTACATCTAAGGAATTCTTTATCATAATATTGACCTCCTCCGTCGGAATGGAAAACCATATTTTCTGGTACCTGATTGTATCTGGTAGCTAATGCCTGGTGTAATGCCGGCAGTGTAGTTTCTTCTGTAGTTAGCCTTTTTGACACTTTACAACCCAATATTCTCCTTGAATAACAGTCAATAATAAATGTTATGTAATAGAATTTGTCTTTCACTTCATAATACGTAATATCGCTGCTCCATGCCTGGTTTATTGCAGTAAGTTCCAAATTGGCAAGTAGGTTTTCAAACCTGATAACACCTGAACTGTCCGTTGTTCTTCGGGTATTTTTAGGTCTTTCCGAATGATAACCAAGGCATTGGCAAAGTTGCTCAAAAGCGTCTCTGCCCATATTTTCAGGCTGTATTTTATAATACATAGCACGACAGCTCAACGTTGGGTGGTCCGCTCTTATTTGGGCTATAATGGCAGATAAATAGCCAGTCTGCTCATTATTGGTCATTCTCCGATCAAGTAATTGATGAACGGCTTGTTTGCTTATACCCAGGCATTTATACATCGTATTTAGGCTACAGTTTAGCACTTCCCTATGCTCCCAGTACCAAATCATGGCTTGAATTCGAATTTTTTTTTGATATCCACGCCATATGTTTCTTCGGCCAGCTCTATTATTTTATCCCGGAATTCAATTTGAACTTGCTTCTGACCTATGATGCGTTCAAGCTCTGCTATCTTTGCACGCATTTCTAACAATTTTCTAGTATCACTTTCTGATTCCACTATGGTTCTTAAACCTTTCATTTGATTTGTACCATATGCTTTAAGCCATTTGGAAACATTGTTTTCCCTGACATCATACTGTCTGCTAACTTCGGCAATTGTTGTGATTTTTCGCTCAATCTCACGGACTTTTTTCTGTTTGAATTCTTCGCTAAAAGTGCGCATACGCCTCTCTTCTGTACTCTGTTTGAATGTTTTTCTAGTTGCCATTTTATTAGTTTTAAGTTGTTTTTCACCCCTTAAAACGGTCAACTTATTTTCGGCACCGACAAGTGTGAAGCGAGGGTTAGCAGAGTGTAATTTTTAAATAATAATTTAAATTTCTACCCAACTTATTTACCCATAATTAATGTCTTGATAAGGAGCGGATGATGATATTATCCGCTCCTTTCTTTTTATAAAAAGATAAAACCATGATGAAGAAATTATTATTCACCTGTATGCTATTGGTAACAGGATGGAGCTATGGCCAGACCCCAAGCTGGCAATGGGGCAAAAGCGGTGGCAGTGCGAGTAGTGGCAGTGCCGGCCCAGATGAAACTGTAATAGATATGGCAACTGATAGCCACGGAAATATATATGTACTAAGTACTGTGATGCAAACAGCTTTAAGGGTAGATGGGCATACAATAACCGCATACGGAGCAGAAGATGTATTGATAAGTAGTTTTAAGTGCGATGGTACCTATAGATGGTCAAAAAATATTGGGAGCAATAATCAAGATTTGGGAAGGGCACTCAAGACTGATACATTAGGTGGGGTTTATGTTTCAGGCTTATTGACTTGCGATTTTATTACTGATCATATTGACGTGGATAGTAGTTGGAGTGGAAGATCCTATAAGTCAATTTTCTTATTAAAATATGATACCGCAGGTAATTATAAATGGCTAAGAATGCCTGAGCCAGATAGTTTGTCTCTATTTGGAACGGGCTCAAATACCTATGATATGGATGTAGATGGTGGTGGTAATTCAGTCTTGTTGTGTAGATTAATGCCTGGGGCATATGCAAATGGGGGATATGTAGTGCCATCATTTGGACAGTACATCCTGAAATATGATAAGGATGGGAATTTTGTTGGGGGGCATCCCATGCAAATAACTGGGGAAGTAGGTGGATCACTAAAATGGGATCATCAAATGGGTAGATATTATATAACTGGGGTATTGAGTGGTCTAGCATATTTCAATACTACGGTTGTAAGTTCATCACAATTTATCGGCTGTTTCGATAATTTAGGTAATTTAATGTGGGTAAAACAAGGTACGGATCCTGAAGCATACGGTTCCTATTTCGGACGACCTGCTATTGATGCGCATCATAATATTTACCTTGGTGGTAAAGCATCAGGAAATGATACTTTTAATACCTATGCTATGATAAATGCAGGAAGTACTGCGGTGCCAGTTGTTTATAAGCTAGATACTAACGGGAATAATATATGGGCAAAGAATGCTACAGTGAATGCTACAACATTTTCTTCTGCTATTGCTACAAATGGTAATGTTGTAACCTTGGCGGGTGAATATGGAGGTTTATTAAAATGGAGTGGATATCCCGACTCATTAAACTTGCCATTCGGTACACTCTATGCAATATTTGTTACCCAATTTGATGCAAATACTGGTAATATTCTATATTTAGATAGTCTTATACACGATGCAGGGACAAGTGATTACGCCACTGTAGTTACCAATGATAAGTATGGGAATTTCTATGTAGGTGGTGATTTTGAAAGTGCCATAACTGTTAATGGTACTGTATTAACTAACATAGGCGGTGGCTCCGATTTTTTTGTTGCAAAATTTGGAAGAACCAATTGTAGCGTGCCCATAAGTCTGGAGGTAGAGCCTGTGGAGGTAAATACCCTTAATGAAATAAGGGTATTTCCTAACCCCAGTGCCGAGGAGCTAAACATAACCGAGGTAGGTAAGAATGTAGCCTATGCCCTTTATAATGTAACTGGTAAATGTATGATGCAAGGCCACCTGAATGAGGGCCGCAATACACTTGATATGTTGCACCTGGTGCCCGGTATTTATATTTTGGAAATGAAAAGTGGAGATGGTGAAAGAAAAGTGGTACGAGTAGCTAAGGACTAAAAAATAATTTTCCACCCAACTTTTTACCCATAATTAATGTCTTAATAAGGAGCGGATGATGGTATTGTCAGCTCCTTCCTTATTTATAAAAAGATAAAACCATGATGAAGAAATTATTATTCACTTGTATGCTATTGGTAACAGGATGGAGCTATGGCCAGACCCCAAGCTGGCAATGGGGCAAAAGCGGAGGCAGTGCTAGTAGTGGCAGTGGCGGTGCAGATGAAACAGTAGTAGATATGGCAACATCATATTTTCATAGGGTGTTTTAGTTTTTAATTCCCTTAACTAAATCCCCCTCATGCCTGAGGGCATGAGGGGGAAAGGTTTAATTAATGTTACTACCTAAGAGTGTAGCCTAATCCATTAGAATACAATCTTTTAATCAGTATTGTCAGAAAATTTAATCCATATGTACTTTATTGTCGTGCAATTTTTTAAAGGTTTCTAATGTTAAATGCACCTTCAGTTTTTCTTGCTCTAGTTGGCTTAATTTTTCTGCGAGTTCATTTCTTACATCCTGATAAGCCGGGTCGTAAGCCAGGTTAACAATTTCATTTGGGTCATTCACCAGATCATATAACTCATATTGTTTGTCATAAGAACCTAGTGCATCAAAATAATAATCATACTTCCATTTTTCTGTCCTGATGCAACGGATACGGTTTGCAGCCAGTACCATTGATGGTTTATCAGGTAATCCAGCCTTTGTATCATCAAAAGTGAATAATATACTATCCTGTATCGGTGTGCCTGATTCAACAATAGGTAAAAGACTTTTACCACCCAGACCCAACTCTTTTTTCTTATTATCATCTACATTCACCAAATCCATTATAGTGGGCATAATGTCAACCAGTGAAGCCAGGGCCATTGAGTTTTTGATAGAATGGTCTGCAAAAAGAACTGGGTTTGACATTACAAGAGGTAACCTTAATACTTCCTCATAAGTTACAAACATTTTCTGACGCATACCACCATGAGCCATACCCATTTCTCCGTGGTCTGATGTCTGGAAAATAATGGTTGAATCGGCAAGACGCTTTCCTTCCGGACCATCATATAACTCCTTAATCACCTTGCTGATTTCATTATCTGCCTTAGTAAGCAGGTATGCATAGAAGTTGAGGTAGTTCACTTTATCTTCATCATTAGGCAACAGTCCTAATCCTACCGATACTACAGCATTCATTTGGAATTGGGCCGCCGGTTTCTTGTTTACCAGCAGGTTCTCGTGTACGGTGGCTGGTAGACTTATATTTTGGTTAGCAAATTCAGAAGTGGTATATCCATATTTTAATGCTGATTTAGGATAAGCCAATACATCATGTGGATTAACCAATGATAAAATGAGGCAATATGGTTTGTGGTCGCCACTGGCGCGCCTTGCTTTTACTTCCTGTATGTATTTTATTGATTCGGCTATATATTTCGCATCATGGTTGGCCCATCCACCACCGAAGTTAAGTGGGTCTGTATCTTCCCCTGCATCGGGAGCCACCCATCCCATACCGCCATAAAGTGCAATATCAGCAGATATAAGTGTATTATAGTTTGTATTATCGCTGTTTGGATTTACACCCTTGCTCAGGTGCCATTTGCCCCTGTATTGAACGTCATACCCTTCGCCCTGCAAAGTGTTCATAATGTTAGGCAGTGAATTATCAAGGGTAGTTTCGGCATGCGAATAGGTGCCACCGGCGGTAAGTGTCTGGGTTACCTGGTGGTGGGAGGGGTAGGTGCCTGTTAGTAACGTAGCTCTGCTGGGAGAACACATACAGGTATTACAAAAAGCCCTGTCGAAACTAAACCCGTTCTTCTTAAGAAAAGTAAGGTTTGGAAGGTTCTTTTCTTCCCATCCCGGTGGGAAATGTTGTGTGGCACGTTGCTGGTCGGTAATGATCAGGATAATGTCGGGTTGCTTCCCGAGTTTTTCGAGTTTTTGTTTGAAATCCATTGTTTTGGTTTTGAAAATTTGAAAATGGTTGCTCCTACTCTATTTTACGGCTTTTCGGAATCCGCCTCCCGCTTTAGGTACCTGTGTGGGGCAGGGGTAAATTTTTTTTATGGTGTAACAATATTGAACCAGAAGTTATATTCCTGCATCATACTTATGAAATCATACCATGCAGCACTGTTGCCTGTTATGGTGGCAGTATGGTTTGTAACCGCATTCTTCATTGCAGTAGCACCTTGTACCGGCCCATGGGTAATGATTACATTTAGGGTGTCCTGTGGCAATATTATTTCGGCATCGTACTTAATGTCGGCTGGCACCTCTTTAAGAATCTTATAGTGTATAGCATTGTTCTGCAAACTGATTATCATCCACGGTTTATTGGCAGCCTGGTTATTAAAGCCCACCTTGAAATTGTACAGTTTATCATGTTCCATATCCGGTACAAGGTGTATCGCCATAAAATCGAGATATTGTTCAAGTGGCATTACATCCATAACCTCGTTTGACGGATAGGAATTGGGAAGCCGGGTATGTAAATTTGGGACACGTAATTCTTCGGCGCCGGTGAGGTAAAAATTACGCCATGGCGCTGACTCTGACTGGTAGCCCAGTTGTTCATAAACATCCGCAAGCAGGTAGCGCGCATCCCTGTTGTCCGGGTCGGCAAAAACCAAATGGTTGAGTACCATTGCAGCCCAGCGGTATTCCCCTCTTTTATAGGATGCGTGCGCTTTATTTATTGTCTCCTTAGGGCCTCCCATAAACTCTACATATTTTGCCCCTGCATCTTGCGGGGTTAATGGATTAAGATTTGCAGGATTACCGTCAAACCAGCCCAGGTAGTAATTGTACACTGATTTTGAATTATGGCTGAGGGTGCCATAGTACCCACGGTTTGCCCAAATGGTATCAAGGCTTTCAGGCAACTTAATGCTGGCAGCAATTTCAATTGGTGTGGACCCCTGGTTAGCCATGCGCATGCTTTGGTCGTGGATATACCTGTAGAGGTCACGCTGTGAAGTAAGCAGTTTGCTGATGTTGCCAGCGCCCCATACCGGCCAATGGTGGCTGGCGAAAATCACATCTGCAGTCTCGCCGTAACGGGTAAGCGTGGAATCAATAAACTTACTCCATGCTAGGGCATCCCTTACTTTAGCACCTCGCAGTGAATAAACATTATGCATGGTATGCGTTACCTCTTCAGATGCACACAGGGCTTTCTTGGCAGGGAAATAAAACATCATTTCAGATGGTGCTTCCGCACCTGGGGTATACCAGAAATGCACCTCAATACCATCTATATTTCTCTTGTCGGGGTTATATATACCTCCTGTCAGGGATATGGTATTAGGAATAATACCCGAAGGGCCCTTGGACAATGCCACACCAAGGCCGGCATCTACCATCCTGTTACTATCTGCCGGCAGCAGCGTTCCATACATATAAGTTGCACGTCTTCCCATTGCATTTCCGGCTATGGTGTTTTCACTTATTGCATGATCCAGGAAGCCGCTTGGTCCATATATTATACCACCATGTTCCAGCATACTTGTTACACCCAGGATGCCACCGTAATGGTCTACATGGCTATGTGTGTAAATGATTGCAGCTATACTGTCGGCAGGTTTCTGTCCCTGCGCTTTGAGTACGCTTTTCAATGAATCAAATGCGGCCAGGGCATTATCACCAGATTCCAATGGATCAACTACTATCCATCCGGTATTGCCTTTTATATAGGTACTGTTGGCCAACCCGAAACCCCTGGCTTGGTACATACCTTCGGCAACCTTGAATATCCCGGGGATATAGTTCAGCTTAGCTTCCCTCCACAAGCTCGGATTAACCGTATAAGGTGAATTTTTTGAGTCTTTTGAATTGAGGAATGCAAAAGATTTCATGTTCCAAACCGCAGTTTTACTACCATCTTCTTTAATGATAAGATTGGGCCAGGAAGCCAGCAATCCCATATGGGCATCAATAGAATCGGTTTTACTGTTGAAATTTAAGTGCGAACTGTCCTTTACATAATTGTAGGCATTGATGGTATATTGGCTTGCCCCTTTTGCCAATGGTGTAAACACAGGCTGGGCCCAGACTGAATTCAGTGCAATAAGTGCAAGTATTGCAGTAATAATCTTTTTCATGTTTTTTGTTTGTTTAAGTTTTTAACCTACTCTTTTTAAGTTTTTTCGGTTTTCGCCGTTTGGTTTAGATATCTATTGTGGGCTGTTATTACCCGGTGGTGTAGAATTATATTGGGGCTGTAAATACCTGGGGCTTTTGTTATTTATATGGATAACCATAGCACTGCACCGCCTAAATTGTCATTTTGGGTGGTATCGCTATCTATTCCAATCCCGTTTACTGTGGTTTGGGCACCCTGGATGAGCTGGTAACCACGAGTCTCCACCATTGGCACATTACTCAGGGATTTCCAATAGTGCTGGTAAGAAAGATTCGAATACAACTGCTGTCCTGTGAGGATACAATTGGCACCTACATATAGCCCAGGAACATATCCAGCGGTGGCAACAGCAGTATACCAAGCCTGGCAATAGTCAATTACTGTTTGGGCTGTTGTGCCAGTGGCCACACCTTCCAGATCGCACCAGATATTCATCCCTTTTGGCAGGCCAACAGTTGCAGCATTATTTGCAGCATTAGTGTCATTTGTTGTTCCCAGCGAGGCGGAAGGTACCCAACCTTCGGCAGCCACATGCTGAACTGCTATAAGCGCCAGCCCTGCATTGAGTATTGTTGCTGCTTCTGCATTGCTCAGGTCATTAGAGCTCTGGCTGATGCCTCTGGATAGGTACCTTGCACAAAAGGAATAGCCCTGGGCTTTAAATTGGGATGATACCAGTGCGCTAACAATTGTATTCGTATCGAATCCTTTTAGTCCTGGTGCTGCAGATTTTATAGTGCCGGGTAGTGTATTGCCATAACTGTGATTTGAATTAGTTTTTTCCTACTCTGTTTAAGGCTTATCGGATTCTGCCTGTTGCTTATCGGTATCTGCAGAGTATGCTTTAATTTTTGCACGTAATAATGCAAATAGCATTCGTTTAAAATATGGTTTCAATACATAGTTAATTTGAATATAAGCCAATGGTTCCGGTAGTATTTGCACCAGTAAATGTTGCATTAATTACGTTAGCACCCGTAAAATTTGCATTAGTAAGATTTGCATTGGTGAAGTCGGCACTCTTTAGGTCAGAACCCGTAAAATTTGCATTGGTAAGATCTGCATTGGTGAAGTTGGCGCTCTTCAGGTCTGCACTCGTAAAATTTGAATTGTTCAGGTTGCCGTCAGAAAAATTGGCGCTTTCTAGAAATGATCCCGTGAAATTTGTATTACTGAGATTTTTATTAGATAATACAATACTATCTAGTGTCGCATCAGTAAAATCAGCGCCCTGAAAATTGGCGGTCCACAAGTTTTTGGACGCTACCAGATCCGTTACTCCATTAAAAATAGCGTTTACGAAAGATGCATTATCCAGATTTGCTCCAGTGAATGAAGCACGTGAAAGGTTTGCATTGTCAAATATCGTTCCTCTATTGTTATTTTCTGAAACAGATACTATTGCACCAATAAGATTTGCTCGTATAAG
This sequence comes from uncultured Bacteroidota bacterium, assembly GCA_903912435.1. Lineage (GTDB taxonomy): Bacteria > Bacteroidota > Bacteroidia > Chitinophagales > Chitinophagaceae > Nemorincola. The sequence continues at coordinate 8,951 of CAIWHI010000645.1, forward strand.
TTTTGCATTACTAAAATTTGAATTGCTTAGGTCGCAACTACCAAGTTGAGCATTTGTAAGATCGGCATTAGAGAAATTCGCACCGCTTAATATAGTAGAATGCAAATTAGCATTTTGTAAAGTCGCATCCCCAAAATTTGCATTTGTAAAATTTGCACTCATAAAGGAAGCCCCGATCGCGGTTGTATGGCTAAAATTCAGACCCTGCAATTCACTATTATCCAAATTAACACCAGAAAGGATTGTGGATGAAAAGTTAGTGTCTGCAATTGTAGCCATATTTAGATTCATGGTAGTAGTTAGATCAGTGTTTGACAAATTAGTAGAGGTAAGATTTGTGCTAAAAAAATTTACGTTATTTAGGTTGGCCCCAGTCAATGTAGCCGAACTTAGATTTGCCGAATTTAAATTGCAGTTATCCAGATTAGCTCCTGATAAATTGGTGCAATTTAAATTGAATTTAGTCAAATTCATGTTGCTAAATTTGGCATTTGAAAAATTTGCCGCCTCAAGCCTAGCTGATGCCAGATTTGTTATGTTTGTCAAATCTGTGTTAGATAAATCAGCTAGCTTAAGGTATGTATCCTTGAGGTTTGTACCAGATAAATTGGCACCTGATAAATCGCAACAGTATGTGGCTGGATCATATGGAAAGCCAAATCCAGCCCCGGTTAAATCTGCATAAGTTAAATCAGCATTATTTAACTTGCAGCTCAAAAAACTTGTTTGAATGAACTTTACATTTCCGAGATTTGCATTTGTAAAATCTGTATATTGAAAAGTAGTTTGAACATAAACTGCATTCGGAACGATAACTCCATTGGTAATGATTTGGTCATGGAAGGAATCTGATGCAAAATTACAGCCATTCATATCCACGCCGGCTAAACTACCGCCATCTAAGAAGTATGAGCCGATGAAGTTTTTATATCCCTGACTTAAATAGTACTTAAGCTCATCAACGGAAGTACAGCAATGATTTTCATTTGGATCAACTGACATATTTATTATTTTAATTCTATATAATATATTTTGGAAAACAATTGTATTCGTATAAACCCTATGTAAACGGCTTAGCCTTATAACTAGGTTTAGTCAGCAGGAGTCCCAATTCCACAACCCCAGTGCACCTAGCTCTGGAGCTGTGGAATCATATAGCGATGTATTATGTATATTTATTTTAATTATGAACGTATGCTATTTATGTATGTCATGTAGCTAACGGAAGGTGTAGCGCTCATAGCGGCTGAAACCTGCTCGGAAGTCATCCCAATTGATAGTGTTGCCGAATTGCCAGTTATATTTATTTCAAGTGTTCCGCATGCAACATAGACTTCATTCCATAAAGCCAGCGCAGCATTTAGGTCGTCTAAAACTGCTTGATAATCTTTGATATCTTCGGCATCTTCGGCATTAGTCACATCCTTTATGGCATCATTCATTTCATTATATAATGCAGTCCATTCGGTGGATATTCCATCAACGGAAACAGCTAGTGCGGTAGTTTGATTAGCCATTTTTTGATAACTATCTGCTACGTTCTGTAGGGCTGAGGCGTCAGCGGTGTACTCGTCTAATTCGTGCTCTTTTGAATTTAACAAATCCTGATCATCCTTTAATTTGAAAGAATCTAAAATAATTACTGTAGCTGAGGCGACTGCGGCAAGGCCCATAGCTGGTGCGTCGAGAGGGAAGACACATGCAATAACGACTTCGCCAGCTATTAGGGCAGCATTTACTCCAATCTCAATTTCTAGATCACGAATGTCATCGTTTAATGCATTAATGTCTTTTTGTATGCTATCAATTTCTTCCTGATCTGCTTGTTCTGCAGTATAAGCCTCTTTCGAAACAGTTAACAAATTACTTGCACAGTCGGGTAATGTTTTATAACCGAATTTATCGAAAGCTGTAAGGCATGAAGTAATAAA
>CAIWHI010000646.1 GCA_903912435.1 uncultured Bacteroidota bacterium
ACTAAAAAAGCAGAAAGAAATTGCCCGCAAGGCACTCGCCAAAGGCATGAGCATCAACGATGTTGCCGACCTAACCGGTCTTAATGAAGAGGAGATTAGGGAGGTATAAATTAATTTCGTGTTCAATATTAATGGAGAAGCTAAATCGCACATATTAATTCTTCCACCTCCCTCACCTCCATACCCATAAAACAATTACTTTAGTTGCATGGATATTATTACCAGCGATACACCTAGCATTACATCCTCAAAAAAGATACACAGGGCATGGTCCATGTACGATTGGGCAAATTCGGCTTATAACCTGGTAATTACCTCCACCATTTTCCCAGCCTACTATAATGCCGTTACCACCGTTACAAAGGATGGGGTAGTGAATGATAAGGTGTCTTTTTTTGGCTTTAGTGTTAAGAACAGTTCCTTATTCGATTATTCAATTGCCTCAGCCTATCTCATTATTGCCTTATTGTCGCCCATACTTAGCTCCATTGCCGATTATAAGGGCAATAAAAAATTGTTCATGCAGCTATTTTGCTACCTGGGGTCTTTTAGCTGTTGTGGGTTGTATTTTTTTACAAGCAAAACTGTGGAGCTAGGCATCATCTTTTCGGGTTTGGCAGCCCTAGGTTATTGTGGCAGTATCGTATTTTACAATGCCTACCTGCCCGAAATTGCCATAGAGTCGGACCGTGACAGGCTGAGTGCCCAGGGTTTTGCTTACGGATATGTAGGTAGTGTGATATTGCAGGTAATTTGTTTTCTTTTTGTTTTATATCCCCAATGGTTTGGTATAACAGATAGTTCATTTCCTGCAAGGTTATCCTTTTTACTTGTGGGTTTATGGTGGGCAGGATTTTCGCAAATCACATTTTTTACCCTGCCAAAAGGTATCCCCCTTGCCAAAGACCTGAAACATAGCCTGATAGTAAATGGTTTCCATGAGCTAAAAAAAGTGTGGCACCAACTAAAACAAATGCCTGTCCTCAAAACTTACCTGGGGGCGTTTTTCTTTTACAGTATGGGTGTGCAAACCGTGATGCTGGCAGCTACCATTTTTGGGAGCAAAGAACTTCATCTGATACAGGAGCAGTTAATAACCGTTATATTGGTAATTCAGCTTGTGGCAATTGCCGGAGCTTATGTTATGGCTAAGCTATCTGAAAAATTTGGCAACTTGGAAGTATTATTATTTGTTGTTTGCATTTGGATAGGGGTTTGTATTGCAGCATATTATACTACTACAGCTACACAATTTTACGCTATTGCGGCGGTGGTGGGTCTGGTAATGGGTGGTATACAATCCCTGAGCCGCAGTACCTATTCAAAATTGATGCCTCCCACCCACGATACGGCTTCTTTCTTTAGTTTTTATGATGTAACCGAAAAGTTGGCGATTGTTATCGGTATGGTGTCATTTGGTTTTATTGATAGTATACTGAATATGCGCAGCGCCATATTGGCCCTCATCGTCTTTTTCGTTATAGGTAGCCTGATACTTTATTTAGCCATTCGCAAGCAGGAACCCATCAGGCTTAGAAGTACTGATTAATTAAAAGCAATTATCAACAATCCCAATATTCCTAACCCAAAAGTGTATTACTTTTACAAGGTGATATAAATGTATGAAAGCGTTTGAATTTAATATCATGACCAAATGTACTTTTTGAATTAGCGATATACCCCTAAAGGACTTTTTTGAATTTTGAATTTTAACTTTTGACTTTGAACAAATTGCAACTTTACTCAATTAATGCCGGCCATTTTAAGCTCGACGGTGGTGCCATGTTTGGTGTAGTGCCAAAATCAATGTGGAACAAGGCTAATCCGGCTGATGATAACAATATGTGTAGCTGGGCTATGCGCTGCCTGCTGGTGGTGACTGGTGACCGTAAAATATTGATTGACAATGGAATGGGTAATAAGCAGGACGAAAAATTCTTCAGCCATTATTACCCACATGGGGAGGATAGTATAGAAAAAGGGCTTGCTTCTTACGGATTTACCAAAGATGATATCACCGATGTTTTCCTTACCCACCTTCATTTCGATCATTGTGGTGGTAGTATTGTAAGGGAGGGCGACCAACTGGTGCCTAATTTCAAAAATGCACTTTACTGGACCAATAAGCAACATTGGGACAGTGCATTAGCACCCAATGAAAGAGAAAGGGCATCTTTCCTTAAAGATAATATCCTGCCTATAGAGGCTAGCGGTAAGCTAAGGTTTGTAGAAACACCGGAAGGTGAAGAATGGATAGAGGGTATCAGGATAAGGTATGTAAACGGACATACTGATAATATGATGTTGCCTCAGATTAAATACAATAATACCAGCCTGCTTTTCTGTGCCGACCTGGTACCTAGCACCGCTCATATCTCCATGCCATGGGTGATGGCCTATGATATGCGCCCACTGGTAACACTTGGAGAAAAACATAAACTCCTCAATGAGGCTGTAGAAAATAACTGGACTTTATTTTTTGAGCACGACCCCAAAAATGAATGTTGCAGCCTGCAAAAATCAGATAGAGGGGTAAGACTAAAGGAAATTTTCAAATTGGCTGATATTGATGAAAAGATGGGGTAGGGATTTTTCTACTATTCTGCCTTTGACAAGTATCATTTTATGGAACTTTATGCAAAAATTAGCTAGCCAATAGGAGGCCTCACCCCAGCCCTCTCTCCCGCTGAAAAGCGGGACAGGCAGGAGAGGGTGTCGTACCCGAATTTTTCTGACAGTAATTTTTGGATGTTTCGTTCTATTTTTTTACCACTAATTGCAGATATTTTTTAGTAGCCCCGGCATTTATGCCGGGGAAAGTGGGTGAAGTGAAAATTGGCTTTAGCCAAAATTGGTTTGAGGGGATTCCATGCGCATTAATTTTGGCTAAAGCCAATATATTTTATTGTTTCATACCCTGGCCTAAAGGCCAGGGCAACTGATAATGCGTTTTTGAAAACATATGATTCCTCAGTCCAGCCCTCGAACCGCCATGGCGGGCGAGCATATGAAAGGGTATCGTATCCCACTATATTTCATTAATAAGCGTGCCGAAAATTGCGGTCTGACCGCAGAAAGCGGTACTGACCACAATTTTTCCATCATTTTCATCTGGTGGGGAATTTTTGTTCAGTCATAAATCACCCTTAGCGGGTCAGGGATAGGAGTAACAATACGATAGATTTGTGTAAAATCTATTACATGCCAACACAATCAACTCCCAAAGGCCCCAAAAAAGACTGGTGGGTATTTGCATCACTAATCGCACTCCTTTTACAAGGCTTGTGTTATGCCTACCTACAATCAAAACATGGTGGACCTAAGGGTATATTGATATTTTATTTTGCCCCCATCTTATTCCCTTTTATCTCGGTTGTCTTTTTCATTATTGCTCTAATAAAATCGCTGCGAAACAGGCCATTTTTCAATAAATGGCGGTTGATTGGTTTTGCATGCCTGGTGGCACTTGGGTTTTCGGGCCTGATATATACACAGTATCCTAGTGCCTATTACAACAAGCCATGCTCTGTAGCCTTCAGGTTGCCAACGGATAGTACGCTTACCGTTGGTTGGGGAGGTACTACCGTAGCCGCAAATTATCATGTTGGCTACCCCAACCAGTGTTATGCCTACGACCTACTCATTACCCACAACGGCAAAACCCACCAGGGTGATAGCTCCAAATTGAGCAGCTATTTTATCTATGGTATGCCTGTCCTTGCCCCATGTGCAGGCAAGGTGGTATATACCTTCGACACAGACCCGGATATGGCGCCCGGAGCAATGGATGGAGGCACATTACCTACAGGCAACCATATTATTATGGAGGTTGCCCCACACCAATATCTATTCCTATGCCATCTGCAACCACACTCCATCCTGGTAAAGAAGGGAGATACCGTAACAGAGGGGCAAAAACTGGCCCTTGCCGGAAATTCGGGCAATACATCAGAACCACATTTGCATATGCATGTTCAGGACAATAAAAACTTTGACCTTGGCGAAGGAATACCCCTTTTATTTGCTCATTACGAGTCAAACGGTAAATATGTGGAGAAAGGCATTCCTAATGGTGGCATAAGTGATGATGGGAAATTTGCAGGCGAAATAGTGAAAAACGTACAAAAGCAATGATTGAATTAAGTCAGGCTGTTTTTTGAATTTGCCCCACTTGCAGGTTTTTGAATTTTGAATTTTTACTTTTGAATTTAGGGCAGTCCATTTTAACTTTTAAATTTTGATTTTACCCCCGCGTATCTTTTGACTTTTGACTTTTGACTTTTGAATTTATTACAAATTCAACACAAACGCCTTTTTACATTGGTCTTTAACTACCAGCGAAACAAAATACATACCCTTACCCAGGCGGTGTACATCAACCGAATTTTCGCTTGCATTGATTTTAGTCTGTTTTACTATTTCACCATATTCATCGGTAATGATAGCCCATGAAGCTATGTCGGTACCAGGTAGTCCATCGAACGAAAGTGTGGTACCACTGTGGTTCATTGTAGCATTGCCAAACTCATTGGTTGGTTTTACGATGGCAGAAAAATTGCTTTTTTCCTCAGCCTTTGGTGTAGATAAGGCTAATGTTTGTGCACCGGCAGTATTCATAACTGACAATAGTGCGAATGTGATGATTAACTTGTTCATAATTCTTGTTTTAGTTTTGTATGGAAATATTGATGCTTATATGACGTTGAATGCGGACTGTTGGTTACAGGAAAAGGGAAAATAACTTTTTGTAATTGCTTTAACTTCAAAATAATTACCTCTAGATTTTCAAGTGCAAGATGTTTTTGAATTTACAGCATCTGCATTTTGAATTTTAACCTTTCCCCTTTCTACGTTTTAACTTTTAATTTTTGACTTTTAACCTTTTACCCAGCCTGCGTTTTAAC
>CAIWHI010000647.1 GCA_903912435.1 uncultured Bacteroidota bacterium
CATCATTGCCCCAAATGGTGATATCCGGGGCAATACAATTCTCATGTTTGACATTTGCGGATAATATGATTGCCTATTCCATCTTAAAAACCAGAGGCATTAACAATGATACTGATATAGGGGCGCTATTTAAAATTGCCGGCGACCAAGCTGGCATTAAACCAACTAGCCTAATGGCCTCATCTGAAAGTAATTTATGTGGAGAACTTACAATTAGAGGTTTAGTCACTTTACCTGTTTCATCAATTGTAAATTGAATATACACTTTACCCTGAATACCTCCTTCCCTTGCATCATCAGGATACATTATATTCTTCCAAATAAAGCTACCGAGATCGGTAGATGGTTCAGGTCTTTTGTCGAATTTAATGGAGCTAGTTAACTTCAATCCACTATAAAATAATGTATCTGTCGTTTGACCAAATGCCATCATGGGGTATAGGGATAACACTAAAATGAGAACAATCTTATGCATGTTGTAAAAATAACAACAACAATTTAAACTAAGGTAGATCTTTATGTCTGGGTGACACTTTCACTAAACACGAATATTGTAGGTAAAAACACCAACAATATACATGTGTATACATACGTTGATTAGTACCCTATATAAGGTGACATTGAAATCATTGCCCCAATACCCCAAAATATTGTTTAGGGCATTGATTTTACACAATAATTTGATTATCAATCAATTAAGACATTAACAATTGCCCCATTATTGCCCCAATGGGTAATAAATGGGGCAATGTAGTTAAAAAAGGCGTGGCAATTATGCCCTTCATCATCAAGAAGTTTAACAATTACTGAATCATTCTGCCCAACACGCATTTCCCAAATTAACAAGCCTCTAATATTTGTGTTTATATCTTTTTTGCATCAGGCGGATAATAAATCGGGTTTAATGTAGTTATTTTGAAAAAATATTGCTGATCTGTCAGTAGTATAATCTAAGATGAAGAAGAAAATTATAATAACAAACATCCTGTTTGTCTTATTTATTATACTTGAGAATGCCAGCCTTTTTTATTTCTTTAAGGCCGAAATACTTACGCAGGGCAAAAATGCCTGGTGCCTTTTCCTCTCCTCCCTACTTTTTGGGGTAGTAGTTCTGTATAAATTCTATGGTGCTACAATATTAAAAGAAGAAAAAAAGAGGAGTATCGCCAATAAGGTTTCTTTTGTGGTATTACCACTGGCCTTTCTTGGTGGCCTTTACTGGCTTTTCACCTTATATCTCGATCTTTTTACCCGCCTGGGAATTGACCCTTCTTATTCTGATATTATACCAACTATCCAGGTGCTTTGCCGTAGGCTTCTGGCAGGCGAATACCCCTACAATGTGATAAGCATGTGTGGGTATACCCAACAGGTCACCTACCTCTCTATGCACTGGCTGCCCTATACAATAGCAGAGTTTTACAAATTCGACCCAAGGTGGATAAGTTCATCCATATGGGCATTGGCCGCCATACTCATTTTTGTACGTAGCCTTAAATCACCTAATATTTATGTACGCTGTCTGGTGCCTGTTTTTCTGGTTGTGGGTAATTCTTTGATCTATTTTAATACTTCAGGTATTTTAGGTCTAACAATAGAGATAATGATTGCCGGCTATTATATGATGATGGTTTCGGGCCTTAACCAAAAAAACGGAATAATTCAGGGGCTGTTTATCTCGTTTTGCCTTTTATCCAGGTATTCGCTGGTATTATGGCTGCCTCTATATGCCTATGTATTGTACCTGTCAGGCAATCGAAAGCAACTATATTTATCAGTAGCAACTGTACTTACTGTAGCTATCTTTAGTTATGTGATACCCTTCCTAAGCAAGGATTGGAGTATACTGTACCGGGGATATAAAACTTATGATTCAGGGGCAATATTTGAATGGACCCGATTACAGGATCGGGGTATCAATAAAGATAAACCACTGATGTTGTTTTCAGGCACCGGGTATGCTTATTTCTTCTATACACGGCTTGAAAATCTGGATGTATTGTCACGTATAAAATTAATGCAAAAAGTACATCTCTTTTGCTCCTTAGGTATTATCATAGCTATGAGTATCTGGTATAGGTATAAGCACAACAAAATAGACTATAGAATATTCCTGATGGCATCTTTTAAGATTTACCTCTCCGTATTTCTTTTCCTGATACATGTGCCTTATGAATACCTTATGATAACAGGTAATTTTGTAACAATAGTCTTATTAATCGAGTGATGTACAATTTGAATAAAACAGAATTAAAACTGATTCTTCTGGAAATTATGGATAGCAGAAAAATATCTACAATGTTAATGGATCAAATTTTACTCCATCTTCCTATGATGACTCTCATGGATTCACTAATAAAACTAACTATTGAAAATTTGTCAAATTATATAATATTTATATCTCTAAATGGGGTTTTGGGGTTTTGGGG
>CAIWHI010000648.1 GCA_903912435.1 uncultured Bacteroidota bacterium
GTGGAAAATGTAGACACCCTTAAAAAGACCTTACAGCTTAAGATAAAGCAAATGGTCTTCCACGACCAGGAGTATAAATTATCAAGCCCTGTATCTGTAACTTTGGACATGAAGGTGGCTACTGTTTATAAGGATAGTATTGCCATGCCTTTACAAAAGGTGCAGAAAGGTGATGAAGGAACTGCGGTATCATATGCCGAAGCCCTGAAACACCTTGAGCCTAGACCAGGTGAAAGTGCCGCATCAATCATTGACCGCTTCCCCGACCCTGCCCCTGTAGATGAAATTTATCTGAAACGCAAGGATATTTTAAGCCCCAAGGAAAAGGAACAACTGGAGGAACAAGCCAAACCGATTTCGTACACCAAAATACTATGGGTAACTGCTAGCCTCCTTGGGCTGGTTGTATTGCTTATATTCCTACTGCCCATATTGATATTGCAATATTATAAGACCCGAACTAATAGGGCATCTGCCGAGGCAGATAAGTCTTATTGGGCATATAGGGCAGCTACATACTACCTGCATATGGTAGGCATTACCAGAGGCAATAGTACTCCTATGCAATATGCAAGGGATGTGGTAGACCCGCAATTCGGCACGGCATTCACCCAATTCATGAATGTGTACCTCAAAAAGAAGTATGCCAAACAAACCCTAAATGCCCGTGAGCAGGAATTAAGCGCAAGTTTCCTGGCACCATTCCTTACTACCGTTGCTGGCAAGATAAAGGCGGGTAAGCGCATTTTGGGCTTCCTAAACCCGGTAAGGTGTGCTGGATTTTTTGTGATGCCGGAGGAAGAGGAGAATTAAATTGATAATAATGCCTCATTGGTTTGATTTACCCACCCATTCAATTTAGTAAAATTTAAAAAGTTAAAGTGTCACATTTGTTCACAGTTTATTATTGTTAATGGCAAGGGATGGCATTTTTTATCATTTATTTGACGTACCTTCGCATTCGTTTTGCAATTTGGCTTAACATTATTTTTTTAAAAGTTCTTAATTAATGATTTCTTTTTCATCCTTCCCAATGCGGGAAGAACTGATTCGGGCTATTTCAGACCTTGGCTTTGAGACACCTACTCCTATTCAACAAAAAGTAATACCTCAATTATTATCGGAGCCCATTGATATTATCGGGCTGGCTCAAACCGGTACAGGGAAGACGGCAGCATACGGCCTGCCATTGCTACATCATGTGGATGTAGCCCAAAAACATGTGCAATGCCTGGTGCTTAGTCCCACCCGCGAGCTTTGCATGCAGATACAGGAAGAAATGACCAAATATGGTGCACACATGCGTGGATTGCGCATAACAGCCGTATATGGTGGCGTTTCTATTACCGGACAGATTAAAGATGTAAGGGCAAATCCACAAATAATTGTGGCTACCCCCGGTCGTCTTATTGACCTGCTGGAGCGTAAAGCACTCTCCCTGGAACACGTTCAATTCGTGGTTCTTGACGAGGCTGACGAAATGCTGAATATGGGTTTCAGGGAGGATATTGATATCATCCTGAAAAACACCCCTGAGCGTGAACATACCTGGTTGTTCAGCGCAACAATGAGTAATGAGGTACGTGGCATTGCCAAACGCTTTATGAAAGATTGGAAAGAGTTTGCATCAGGTGCAGCAAATATTACCAACGAAAACATTGACCACCAATACTTTGTGGCCAACCACCACAACCGCTTTGAAACCCTGCGCAGGTTGCTCGATTTCAATCCGGGTATTTATGGTATCATCTTTACACGTACCAAGCAGGATTGCCAGGAAGTAAGCGAAAAGCTGATGAAGATGGGCTATCATGTTAGTCCGCTGCATGGTGATATGGACCAAAAAATGCGTAGCAAGGTGATGGACCGCTTCAAGGCCAAACAATTGCAATGTATTGTAGCTACCGATGTGGCTGCCCGTGGTATAGATGTAAACGATATTACCCACGTTATCAACTACGAATTGCCTGATGACCCCGAGGTTTATACCCACCGTAGTGGCCGTACTGCCCGCGCAGGTAAATCTGGTATCTGTATGTCTATTGTTTCTCCTAAGCAGATTTCAAATATCAGGCAGATTGAGCGCCTGGTAAAACAGAAATTTAATAAGAGCGATATTCCGGATGGTTCAGAAGTGGTTCGTAAACGTTTGTTCTTCTATATGGAGCAGATTGCAAGTGCCGAGCCTAAGGCCGACTTTGCAAAGCTTTATAAAGATATGATGCATGAGCAGTTTGCCGAAATGGACAAGGACGAACTGATAAGGAAGCTAATTTGGTTGCAACTTAAGGAAACTATTGATGCTTACCAGGAAGCCGACGACCTAAATGCCGGTTTTGAAGGTAAAGACAGAGATCGTGGCACAAGGGGCAGCAGGTATACCCGTTTATTCATCAACCTTGGTGAAAAAGACGGCCTGAACAACCAAAAATTATTAGCTTTCATAGCTGAATCAACCGATATTGACCCTAATACTATTGAGCGCATGACCGTAAGGGATATGAGCAGTTTCTTCAATGTACCGGGCGAAGCAGCAACTTTCATCATCGACCAGCTTTCTAACAAGAAATTCAAGGGCCGCAAGGTGCGCCTTGAAGAAGCCGACCAACCCCCTATGGGTGGCGGTAGCAGGGGCGAATCGGGCGGAAGGCCACGTCCTTCTTCTGGTCCACGCTTTGCAGGTGGCGAAGGAAGGTCTTTCGGCGGTGGCCGTGACCGTGATGGTGGTGGCCGCGATGGCGGAAGAGAAGCCAGCAGGGAATCATCTTATAAAGGTGGTGGTAGGAAGAGATATTAGTCTTTTCGAGTCTAAAGTTGAGAGTAGAAAGTAGAAAGACGTTTCTTAGTAAATAGGCGAAGTGGAATATTATTCAGGTTGGCTATTTAACCATTTACGAGTACAATTTACTTTATAGCTTTAAGAATATTAAATAACAATGCCTCCATTTTGGAGGCATTGTTATTTAATGAAAATGTCTAGACCTTTCATTACTAAAATCCGTCTTTCTACTTTCTACTTTCTACTTTCTACTACTCATACTTCCCACCCGCCCATTTCAATGCCGGCACCACCCATTCGGGACGGGGTTTGTAGATATAGCCGTGTTTAAGTCCGGTATTGAGTTCTATTTCTTTGTAATGGGGCATTTCGAGAGTTGATTTTCTTTTTATCTTTTCGCAGGTTTGGCAACCCGGGTCGCTCTTTTCGTAAATGGAGAGGATATTACCACAGAAATTGATTTCTTTATCTTCCAGCAAGTAATCGTTGCAGGCACTCATAAATACAAAATTCACATTGGGGTTCTTTAGGTAGGAGGAGGTTAGGATGGCTATCAATGCCCCTTTTGAGGCTCCTATCACTGATATTGCCGATGCCTTTACCCCGGTTTTCAGGAGGCTATCAATTTGGCCAGCAACCTTGTGGGCATAATCCTTTACATTGGTATTTGGTTTGCGGTATTCGGTTATGACTATGAATTTCTCCTTTTTAAACGCAGCAATTATGGCCTCATAATCATATGCCCCATAGCCATGCACCGAGTCGAAGGCATTGCGGCCCTGGTCTTCTACTATCTTGCCATGCAGGGAGAAGATGTAGCGTTGGGCATTGGTGTTGAATCCTGATATTATTAGGAGGATGGAGAAGAGGATGTTTTTTGCCATAGACTAAAATTATAAAAAATCTAGATTATTGTCCTAATAATTCATGGTTTTAGCTAGAATATGTAAATTGATTTGGTCTGTGTTAAAAACCCGAAGATTCTGTGTTAATTTCCAAGTCTTTCTAGCAAGTTATTTCGTATTTTTGGTTTCAAGGCGGCTATATGTCAGCCTGCATAGAGAGTAGTCCTAATGGGCTATTCTCTATTTTTAGTGCATCCTTTAATTCTTGTTTCCGTTTAGTTTCTTTTTGTAAATATTCAATATCAAATGGCTTCTTAGTTGAATAGATCGTATATGTCATTTCCAGGAGCTTTCTTTGGACCGCCACAGTTCCCTTCATTTTTATACCGGTTTTACCCGTAATGGTGGTAAATGTTGCTTTGTATCGCTCTGTATGCCTTATAGCTGCTAATGCAGGTAGGTGCATAGCCTTTCGCAAGTGCTTGTTGCCTCTTTTAGATATATGTGGCTTCCCTTTTACTGATGTTCCTGATTCCTTTTCTTTTACATCCAGACCAGCAAAACTTGTTAGTTGACGCTTGTTGTGTATTAAAGAAAAACCATCAGTTTCAGCCAAAACAGTTACTGCGGTTAATAGACCTACGCCTGGCACTGTTGTAATCAACTTAGTTGCTGCTGCAACTTCACTGTTATTGTTGTTTATTTCAGTTATCTCTGTCATTATTTCCTTGATTTGCTTGTTGAGCATAACAAGTCGGGCCTTGATCCTCTTTAATGTTTTTTCATTTGGATAGGCCTCAGTCTCTTCTGCATGTAACTGATTTTTATTCATGCTCCTTTCCTGTATCAATTGATCCCGTTCTCGAGTAATTTGCCTCAATTCTTTGTATGCCTTTTGTGGTGGAATCCAATTAGTCATTTTTTTCTCAAGGCCAAATTGTGTGATAGCAGCAGACATTGATTTGTCAGTAACCGTTTTGCCTTCAAGGGTTTTGAAGAAGTTAGTAATCTTATTAGGCATTACTATACTTACAGTATAAGCTTTGTTTGAAAGATAATACGCCAAAGACTCATGATATACCCCTGTAGCCTCCATTACAAATCGAAGCGGCATATCTGCCTGAGTATGTTTTTTGACCCATAAAATCAGTGCAGCAAAGCCCTTTTCATTGTTTTTAAATGTCTTATACGCGTATAAGTGCGTGGCAGCTTCCTGATCCATATTGCCCAGATAAACGTCTATTTCTTTATGGGCAATATCTATTCCTACAACCTGTTTTAAAAGCTTTTTTGTCATTATTGTGGATTTTAAAATCTCCACGAGTGAAAACCCTTCTTCGTTTTTCCTCCTGCTGGTTATTCTGGATATACATCTATTGCGGTATTCCTTACATTCTGTTCAAACTCAAAAAGGTAAAAAAGAATGAGGCTTTATCTTCGGGACAACATGCTTAGAGCTGTTTGAGGGTTGATGTGCTCTCATTCTTTTTCACTCATAGAAATCATTTTTTAGAAATGCTATTTATACTTAAATGTAGTATTTACATTTTGAACACAAACATAGGAGGGTTGATATTATTATAGACCTTGATTTCCCCAAGCATAAAAACCCGGGAGGGGTGATATTAACATATTATATATAAAATAATATCACCCCTACGGGTTTGAATTTTTATGCCTTGGCCTTGTTCATCTAGATAGATTATAACTTAAAAAATCATTATCTTTACCAATCTCCGTTGACTACCAATGATTATAGCGAATCCGATATATGACACAGTTTTTAAACAATTGTTGAGCAATAATGAGGTTGCACATATTTTCATTAGCACGATATTGCAAGAGAATGTGGTAGAAGTTGCGCCTAAGCCTTTTGAAATAATCTTTGACAAAGAAGGTAAAGAAATAGACCAGTCAATAAGTGTAGCAATCTTCCAACTAGATTTTGTAGCTACTATAAAAACTGAGTCTGGAGAACTTAAAAAGGTATTTATTGAAATTCAAAAGACAAGGAAGTTCATTAATCACCTTAGATTTAGAAATTATAATAGAAGGCTTAACATTACTGATGAGGATGTATATGATGCAGGAGGGAATAAAAAAGAATCACTGCCTATTATAAAAATATACCTGTTTGGGTTTGAGTTAAAAAACATCAAAGCCCCAGCCATAAAAGTAGGTCATGAGATTATTGACCTGATAACTCAAAAGATTATTACTGTAAAGGATGAGTTTATAGAAAAGCTTAACCAGGGTTGCTATGTAGTTCAGATTTCGAGAATTGATGGCAAATTGCAAACCAAGCTGGAAAAGCTGCTTACATTTTTTGAACAGGATTATTTTGTTGACGAAACAGGTGATATAAAAGAATACAATTATCCTATTGACGATGCGGATATAAACCTTGTGGCTGATGCACTTCGTCTTGCCTATACCGACCAAGACAGCCGAAGGAGAATGGAGGCAGAGCGTGAATCTTTTCGGGTCTTTAATCTTGCAGTTGAAGAAGAATCAAAAGGGATAAAAGAGAAATTAGTTGAAAAGGATAAGATTATTGAGGAAAAAGAAAGAGCATTAGAATTGGAGAGAAAAGCAAGAGAGGACGCTGATAATGCTTTAGCTCAGAGCTTGAGGGAAATTGCCGAACTAAAAGCAAAACTAAAAGGGTAGGAAGCCTATATAATAGTTTTGACACTATTATCAATCAATTACTTTCCTGTTTAATAATCTACAGGTAGATGGCGATTAAAATATCGTTTACTACCAGGGCCAGATAAAATCCCCTGCTGTAAGCGAATTCTATCTGGTTTTTTAGCTTATTGTCTTTTTGGCGGCGCATGGTTTTCAATAATTTTCTTAATTACTTCGCTGGTTATATCGGGATAGTCAACTTTTATTTTTTTGCCATTTTCAAGCCACTCTTTAATAGTACCATAGTGTTTTTCACTAAGGCTATTGATTACAGTGGCACCCATGGTGGCCGCCCCGGCTGCATTGCAGTGCTGTTCGTATTGGGTTTGCATGGGTATTACCAATACTTTTTTGCCCAGGAACATAGCCTCGGCAGGACCCTCAAAACCGGCCCCGCACAATAACCCTGTGCTCGATGCCATACTTTCTATAAAGGCCCTGTTGTCTATTTTTTTAATGCTTACGTTTCCTGCTACAAATGGCTCCTTATTATGCTTTGAAAAAACTTCCCATTGGGCATTTGGGAATTGCGATAGGTGTTTAACTATCTTCTCATCATCGTAAGCTGGTAGGTATACAGTATAATGCCCATTATCGACTGGATTCAACTGCCTTATTTCCTGCCTGATAACAGGGGTAAAGACATTGGTATCGAATGATTTAAAATGGAAACCATATTCGGCAGTAACCGGTGCATAGCGCTTAAGTACCAACTTGCCCATAGGGTCGCCTGAGGCTGGTAATGGAGCATTTTTATTCAGCACGGCACATTGGTGGCTTACGGATATACAGGGCAGTTTTTTACGTTTGCAGGCCCATGATGATACAGGCTCAAAATCATTAATCACCAGGTCATAATCCTCAACTGGAAGGCTGCGGATATCTTTTAATAGTTTAAATAATTTGAGTCGTTTAGCTGTTTCAATAATATCTACGCCACCACGCTTTCCAAAAATAAAGCTCATTCCATATAGCTTATATTTTACCGGAAAAGGCACAGATACATCGGCTTGTATGCCACTTATCAGCACATCTACTTCACCATATTTAGCCAATTCGGGGTACACATCCCTTGCCCTGCTTAGGTGACCGTTGCCGGTACCTTGTATTGCAAATAATATTTTCAACAGATTAATTTTAGATTTTTATCCCTCAACAAAGTTGGGAATTGCTACAGACTCAACATTCTTTTTCTTTTCTTCCTTCACCACAGGCGCTGGTTGCCTCACATTTAGCTCCAGCATCAAACTATCCATCATAGCTTTGGCTGAATCTTTGGCCTGTTTCTTTTTGTTAATATCAATGGCCTGTGCCAATGGGTCATTGGCATAAGTGTAAAGGCTCCATTTAGATTCATTATACTCCAAGGCAGTGAGATTTTCAATCCAGTCGCCTGAATTCATATAGGTAACCGGGCCATGTGGGGTAACTACATCCTTAATTTCAGGGTGGTGGATATGTCCGCAAATAACTATATCATAATTATTTTCAGCAGCAATATCGCATACTGTATCTTCGAAATGATTGATAAACTTTACCGCACTTTTTACCGTATTCTTTACATTTTTAGAAATGGACAATTTACCCTTACCCATTTTCACTGAGAAGAAATTCACAAACCTGTTGATGAGGATAAGCAGGTCGTAGCCCACAGCGCCCAGTTTTGCCAGCCATTTAGAGTTTTGCATCACCACATCGAATACGTCCCCATGAAAAATCCATACCCTTGAGTTATTGATTTTCAGAGAAAGCTTGTTGGTGATTTGCAGGGAACCCAATTGAAAACCCTTGAACCTACGGAGCATTTCGTCGTGGTTACCGGGAATGAAATAAACGGGAACGTCTTTGGCAATAAGCCCTATCAGGTGTTTTACCACCATCATATGGGTGGCAGGCCAGTAACGCTTGCTAAATTGCCATATATCTATTATATCGCCGTTGAGGACTACGGCCTTGGGCCTGATACTTTTTAAATATTGTAATAATTCTGTAGCGTGGCAACCGTAGGTGCCGAGATGTATGTCCGACAACACTACAAGGTCCACTTCTCTTTTTGCCATTATTCCCTTCGACGAAGCATTTGGTTATACAAAGGGAAGAAATTAGTATAACCAAATCATTACGAAGAAATGAATTTAATGTTAAATGCGTGGTTAGAAGGGTATGATTAATTGCTTGGTCAGAATCTAAAGTACACTTAGAATAAATCAGAATGTGTTCCTGTAGTTACCAATATTAATGTATTAGTTTCTTCATCAATCTGCCAAATAAGTAACCAATCTGGTTGTATGTGGCATTCCCAGCAATCTTTGTATTGTCCAGATAATTTGTGTACTTTATGCTTAGGTGAAAGCGGTAAATTTTGAGCATAGTTGTAATAACTTCTTGAATGAGAACTTTGTTAAAGCCTCTTTTAAGAGCTAGCTTATACATCTTACCAAACTTGTTGGTATATTCAATATTATACATTTGCTCAAATAATTTATCATTATTGTTTAATTGGGTGCTCATGGCATATGAATTTTAGCTGTTTTATCGTTTATTACAGCACAAACCTACACCACACAACTCCATTGTTCCTATATATCGCCCTATATAAGGCTATATATAGGAACAAAATATCGGCTGAAAGTACCGTCCATAGTGCTATATGAATGCAATGAATATGTATAAAATTCCTAGGTAGTAATTAGATGTTTACAGCGTTCCTACTAACTTTCATGTATATATGTTCAAACTCAAAATAAATAAATCCTGTCGAATATGGATAATTTATAAAGATCCTTATTTATTGCTTTTTAGTTCTCTAGTTCATTAAAAAGTTGGTCCAGAGAATGTACTTTCTTAGTTTTTCTATTTCTCGCATCATTTA
>CAIWHI010000649.1 GCA_903912435.1 uncultured Bacteroidota bacterium
CACCCTGTCTTTGCCATATTGCTGCACAAAACCTTCTGTCACTTTAAAAGCCCCGCCATACTCTGCAATATCCTGACCCATAAGCACCAAATTGGGGTGTTTATCCATAGATTGCTTCAAGCCGTCGCTTATTGCCTGGATGAATTTCTTGTCGGTAGTTAGGTGGCCGGGTGGGGTAGGCTTATGTTTTATTGGCGCGTAGACATCCTTAATCTCTTCCTGTGTATCGGGTATAATATGAGGCGCTTCAAAACCTGTAGCCAGTCCGGCTTCAATTTCGTGTTGTATTCCTTCTCTTATCTGGTCTATTTTTTCCCTGTTGAGTACACCTTCATTAATCAGGAATTCCTCATAATTACTTACAGGATCTTTTTTGCCCCATTCTTCAAACAGTTCCTTAGGCACATACTTCACACCACTAGCTTCTTCATGGCCCCTCATTCTGAAGGTCATACATTCTATCAATATCGGCTTTTGTTCAGTAATGCAATAGTATCTGGCTTTGGTAATTTCGTTGTATACCTCTAATATATTGTTGCCGTCAATGACAATGCCTTTCATGCCGAAACCTATAGCCTTATCTGCAATTTGCTTACAAACAAATTGTTCACTACTTGGGGTACTTAGACCATAACCATTATTTTCTACAATAAAAATAACCGGAAGATTCCAAACAGCAGCTACATTAAGGGCTTCGTGAAAATCACCCTCGCTGGTACCTCCATCGCCACTAAAGGCCATGGCCACCTTTTTTTCATTTTTGAGTTTATGGGCAAGGGCAACACCATCAGCTATAGCCAATTGGGGGCCAAGGTGCGAAATCATACCACATATATGGTATTCGTTTGCTCCAAAGTGAAATGAGCGTTCCCTGCCTTTGCTAAAGCCATCTTTACGGCCCTGCCACTGCATAAATAATTTATCAAATGGCATTTTGCGTACTGTAAATACGCCCAGGTTTCGGTGCATGGGCATTACATATTCATCATTATCGAGGGCCAAAGTAGCACCTACTGAAATTGCTTCCTGACCAATACCACTAAACCACTTGCTTATCCTTCCTTGACGGAGGAGGACCAGCATTTTTTCTTCAATCATCCTTGGGCGAACCAATTCGGTATAAATAGTTACCAGTTCACTATCTGATATTCCTTTACGGTCGAAGTCCATAATTGTAATTTGGGTGCAAAAGTAAGAAGCCTAAATCTAATTGTTGGTGAAAGTTAGGATAGAGGTGATGATTCAATAAAGTGGACCAGTGGGCATGGTCTTTTCATTGGCCATAGCCTCGAGGTACGCTGCTGCGCTGGAGCAGTTTACTTACTAACAATATTTTCTACAAAGGCATTGGCACCTAAGGCGCCAACTATTTTTGGAAATGCAAAACCTGATAGAGTTTTATTTTCTTGAATATTATATTGCTTGGGCTGTATATTTAGATTTCAAGCCCTGGGTAGTATAATAATACTGGAGGATGAACTATATATGGGATTGGAAAAACTTGCTATGTGGCCTGGTGATTTAAATTTCCCCACCAAGGGTCCATTGTTCGTTATTGGGCTATCGTAATAATTCAGCATTGTGTTCTTTGAA
>CAIWHI010000650.1 GCA_903912435.1 uncultured Bacteroidota bacterium
AAATAAAATAGTAAATTGGCACTTAATTATAGATGCAAAACAAAAAAAATATACTATTTCTCCTCATTATGCTCCTACCTGTGCTTTGCCTGGCAGCAGGAGAGAATGTAAAGCATATCCATTTCTTTGCTGAAGTATTATCATTTATCAACCTGGCATTGCTTATTACCTCAATATTATGCGTAAAACAGTTTTTCATTCCAGGTGACGAGAACAGGACTCCTTTCCAGTTATTCAATCTGATATTTATAATTGTCTTCTATGCTGTAAGCCTTTCTTTTTTGATTAATAATAAGGAGTACTATATTGGTTTTGAACAATTATCACCCCAGGCCTGCATCAGGAAAATATTCTTTGATAAGGATGATTTATGGGCTACATTGAAGCAGTGGTTTGTTGTTTTCACATTTTTCATCAACATCCTATATATATTCAGGAACTGGAAAGACCAGTTTTTCATCGGGGATAAGTAGTTTAGTGAACACCAGCAATGATATAAGAAGTAATCATTTGGATAGACTCCTTATGTAGGCCCCTGTTAAGGAGCATAATCCACCCACCAGACCGCCGATGATTGCAATTACTATTAAGAATAAGGGAAAAGAAGGTTTTTTGAAGAAAAGTATAGCCATGCGTTGGGATAAGATATGGTCATTAGGGATATCACGGAAAAGAGCTGCAACCAACCAAAATAAGCTTATTGCTAAAAATCCTGAAAGGAATGCCTTACCTGGTTTCAATCCGGCAAGCAGACCAGCAGATAATGTTACAAGGCCTATTATCCACCAAGGGAATATCAGTTCACCTATTGCGGAAACCAGCGCAATTATTAATATGGTTGAGAAAAATTTCATCGTTTCAATCCCTTTATGTTGACACTATTTTTATTACTATTTTCGAAAATTGATGGTGTACTTAATATTTTTACCGTCCTGCTTATCTATGTTGGGCAGGAAGTTCAATTTAAAGTAATTACCATCAACCCAGCTTTGCAATAAGTCATTATAATATTTACTACCGGGGTTGCCGGATTGTCCACCTGGGTAAACACCGTATGCTTCAATCTCTTTACCCATTTGAACTACCATGCGCCACGAAGGACCATGATTATCTTTGGTAGCATTAATTGTATTTCCCCAGCCGCCTACTTTTAGGTGATCGAAACTAAAGGCCGGTAATTTGGTGAGATGGCTTAGGGTGGTATTTTTAGCCTTATACCATTCTTCACTCCTATTAGCTTCCAGCTTTTTAAAGCTATCTTCTGCACGATGGTAATTGATGGTTATCAAATTCCTCAAATCATTTTCTGCTCCCGCGCTGGTTTGGTATTTTTTAGGAACGGGAAGGTTATTGCTAATTAATAATTGCATGGTGCGTTCGGGCAAGGGCATAGCATTATCAGGTATATTTCTCATTTTATCCTGATACCAAATGTCGAGATAAAACATACGCCACCAAATCTGAAAAAGTGTGCCTTCTTTCGATTCGGCGGTTAGGTTGTTGTTCCAACTCTTAAGTTTTTCCACATACTCATCTTGCACATTATTGAGGTTTGACAACAAAAGTGGCAATGCTTTTTCAGCCAAAAGGGAATGATTATCATTTTGCATAGCAAACATATCCTTTATGGTTGCCTTCTTCATACCTGCCAGCATCTGGTTGATGCGCCACGCCCTAATTTCGGTAAAACCGCCATTGTACCAATAAGGATAGGTGCTATCAGTAACACATTCATTTGCAGATGCAAGGTAGCCCTGGGTGGGATTGAGCGCATGGGGGTTTTCGTGCATGGGTATGAGTTCTTTCCAAAGTGTGGCACTATCATAGCCTTCCATAACATATTTACCCTGGTCTTTCCACTTATTTACAAATTGCCCCTGGCCCCAAATAGCTATATTACCTGCCCTATCAGCATAGGCTATATTTTGAGCGGGGCATTGAAAATTCATGATTGCCTCCACAAACTGACTGTAATTTTGGGCTTTACACATATGGCTGATGGCCAACAGTTCATTAGTGGCCTTATGCCCCATCCAGCACATGGCCAATGATCGTTGTAAGCCATCTTTACTTTTATAATTCTGGTCGTACATTAATGGCCCATGTAGGGTGTAATAGACGGTATCAACAAATTCTGGTTTACCTTTTACCAAAATGGCCTCTACCCTCTTTTTGAAATTAAGCTGGGCACCATTGAACCAATATTTATTTGGGTTTTCCTTTACCAGCTTTATCTCGTAATAGTCTTTTACATCACGGTAATTATTGGTACACCCCCAGGAAAGGCTGTCATTAAACCCAATTATAATACCTGGCGTACCAGGCAAAGAGACACCAAAAACATTGAGGCCCTGTGCCTGCAACTGGCAGGTATACCATATTGAAGGAAGATTAAGACCAAGGTGGGGATCGTTGCATAAAATTGGTGCACCAGATGCTGTGCGGCTGCCACCTACCACCCAGTTATTGCTACCCTTTCCTTCCACCTTTGGGTCGCCAAAATCGGAGGGCAAGTAATGAGGAAATGCATTACTATCTGAAGGGCGGGTAGGACTAGCTAATGTAGGTTTGTCAAATATAGAACCGGCAGGAATTACACTTGAACTTCCCTCTACCTTATCAGGATACCATGACTTTAAATTCTCTGGTGATAATATTTCCCTTAGATAGGTTTGGGCCATATCATCAGTGGCACCTGTGAGGTCATCGGCCATGTATTTTAAGAGTAGTGCTATTTTCAGGTTTGTCCATGGCTCTGGTTTGAAGCCCATGAGCTTGTACTCCAATGGCAAGTCTTTATATGATAAGCTTGCGATATAATAATTGATACCAGCGGTGTAGGCATCCATCATTAATTTGGTTTCGGGATTGGCCTCCATGGCCTTAAGTGAGTTTTCTGCGGCATAAACCATTCCCTTGCGGCGTTGTTTTCTATCGTAAGGCAGGGTTTTATCGCCTATTACCTCACTTACCCTTCCGGCAGCAGCCCTGGTTTCCATATCTATCTGCCATAACCTGAAACTGGCATGTAGATAGCCTTCTACAAAATATAAGTCGTGCTCATTAGTGGCATGGATATGGGGTATCATTTGCTCATCGAGCCAAACAGTAGTGGCCACCTGGAGTGTTGGTAAATTTATTGATTGGTTGAAATCTTTATTAGTTGGCTCTGCATTAGCAAGGCAACCATTTATGGGGTCTAATAGTTTGCCTAATGCCGG
>CAIWHI010000651.1 GCA_903912435.1 uncultured Bacteroidota bacterium
AAAAAACCAACCCTTGAATTTATATTTCTCCAATAGTGGCACAGCATTGTCAATATTATCCCTTAAGCCATCATCAAACGAAATGATTAGGCCCGGCTTGGGTTTATTCCATTTTCCGGTTTTGAAAAACTGGTCTAAATCACCATAATCGCAGGGAGAATAATATTTGGTATAAAACTGAAGCTGTGCTTCGAAATTAGGAGACTTATCGGGAGGAGTATCATGGTAGTTTACCACCCTGATATGCGGCCCATAAATAAGATTCGACAAATAAAAGAAGAATCTATTTATCAAAAGCTTATCCAATACAGACGCTATCAGCTCCTTTTTTCCCATTTCTATTTAGTACATTGTATATACAAAAGATGATACCTCATCAGATTGTGTCTCTTCACCTGCCTGCAACATAAATGCCAGTTCGCTTAGTGCTGCCGACATAGACCCATAAATATTATCAGGCTTACCACCCAAAAACTCACTAAGATAGTTATTGAAGTTGGTTTCGGTACTTACATCAATAAACGACAAATAGGCTTGCTCCGGGTGTTTGGGCGCCTCGTAATAGCTCTCTGCATTTTTATCGATAGTAGTAAGTAGCTGGTGAGCGTTCTCATCTACATCAACAAAACGTTCGAATATTGATTGTATACGTAAATCTATATCATTAGTCGAGCTCATACTTAAGTTGCCAGTTTTCTTTTTCTTCAAATTTAGGTTGTTCTTCCTTAACCAGTATATAATTTTCAAGGGCCAATATATCAATATCTGTGCGCATAAAGCATAGATAAGCATCCTTGGGTGTGCATACTATGGGTTCCCCCCTCACATTGAACGAGGTATTCACCATCACACTGCAACCCGTTAGGTCCCTGAAAGCCTTTAGCAAATTATGGAATTGCGGGTTAGTATCCTGATGCACGGTTTGTATCCTTGCGCTATAATCAACATGGGTTATGGCGGGTAATTCAGACCTTACCTGGTTGATTACCGGAATCATGTCTTCACCATCCCAATTTTCGTCAATGGTTACCGGTTTCCTAATAGCATCACTCACAGGAGCCACAATAAGCATATACGGACTATCCCCATCGAGGTCGAAATACTTATTTACATCCTCCCTCAATACTGCCGGTGCAAATGGCCTGAAAGATTCCCTGTACTTAATTTTCAGGTTCATCTTAGACTGCATTTCACTATTCCTAGCATCGCCTATAATAGACCTTGCCCCAAGCGACCTTGGTCCAAACTCCATCCTGCCTGCAAAGAACCCTACTATCTTACCCTTATTAATTTCAGATGCCAAAAATTGGTTTTTCTGTGCATCATCATATTTATGGTACACGTATTTATTCCTATCCAGGAAAGCCTCAATTTCACTATCGTTATATCGTGGGCCCAGGTAAGTACCCATTTGCAAATCGGGCTTGCCATTGGCAGGTATTCTTGCTCCCTTAAAGTAAAGGTGTTCACCTACATAGCAGGCACCTAGTGCTCCACCTGCATCACCTGCGGCAGGCTGAATCCAGATATTGTCAAATATTTTTTCACGAAGCAGCTTGCCATTTGCCACACAATTCAGTGCTACCCCACCCGATAGGCAGAGGTTTTTGCTGCCTGTAAGCTTTTGTGCATGCCTGGCAATTTTAATAAAAATTTCTTCAGTTACATGCTGTATAGAAGCTGCCAAATCCATTTCCTTCTTGGTAATCACCGATTCGGGCAGCCTGGGCGGCGCGCCAAACAGGTCATGAAATTTCTGGTTGGTAGTCTTACCCGTATCCATGTAGCCGAAATAACTCATATCTAAACGGTAAGAGCCATCTTCTTTTACATCAATCAGGTGTTGGTAAATTTTATCAGCATAAATAGGCTTGCCATATGGGGCTAGACCCATCAATTTATATTCACCCGAATTGACTTTGAAACCGCAATAATAGGTGAAGGCACTGTATAATAAACCTAATGAATTAGGGTAGTTAATCTCCTTAAGTAATTCAATACTATTGTCCTTACCATGACCAATGGTGGTGGTACTCCATTCGCCTACCCCATCTACAGAAACAATTGCCGCTTCGGTAAAAGGAGATGGGTAAAAAGAAGAAGCTGCATGGCTCAAATGGTGACCGGCAAAAACTATCTTACCTAGCTTACCAAGGGTACCTATGGTCTTCATCACATGCCTGTCGACCCACAACTTGATACCCAGGATTGATTTGGTAGCAGAATTAAATGTACTGGCAGAAGATGCACCTACTGAGGCGCAATTTTTAATAATTCTATCGTAGGTAAGAACAGGATGGTCATAAAAAACAACTGCATCAATATCGCTTGGCTCTATGAAAGCCTCCTCAAGGCAATAATTTATCGCATTAACCGGAAACCTAGGGTCATGTTTCACCCTGGAAAATCGCTCTTCCTGGGCTGCCGCTATAATCTCACCATTTTTGATAATAGCCGCCGCCGAATCATGATAATATGCCGAAATACCCAAAATGTAACGGTCCTGACTCATTCAAATATTAATTATCCTTTAAAAAACTGTTATCCCATCGCCTGCAAAACCCTTCCAAACATAATATTGTCAGGTAAATATGCTCATTATTACTCAATCAAATTCAACAAAATGGTATTATTATCTTAAAACGCAAAATTACGTTTTTTTAGGGTCAATTATCAAATGTTAAAAGTCAAAAAAATAAAAGTTAATGAGGGGCTTAAAGCTAATAAAATAATTAGAATCAAATATTTAACCTGATAACATTCAACACCAACCAACCTACTTAATCAGTCCCTGAATTTCGGGTACAAGTGATTTTGCTATTGCCTTATGCCCCTCGGGTGTGGGATGCACATCTGTTTTATGTCTGAAATTACGCCTTTCCTCCATCGTATATTTAAGAAGGTCATCGAGTGGGTCAAAAACATCTATGCCTAGTTCGCCATGCAACTCATGAAATCTTGCCTGGTAACTTTTGGGGTCGCTAGTTTCTTCTATAAACTGATATAATGGCAAAGGCACCACCAGGAATTTAGTATTCACCATCGAGCTCCACTCCTTGATGATTCCCTGCATTACCAGCCATTCTGGGGTATTTGCGGCATTATATTCAGGAACCGGCTGGTATTTGGTGATTTTCTGGGTCAATTCTTTCAACCCTAGTGCATTTACTATTGAGCGAGCCATGCCGAAACGCCCACCGGTATCTACTTTCTCCTTTTCCGATTCCGGCAGGTCTTCCAGTTTCAGAGGCTGCGACTCTACCGGATTATTAAAAAGTTCCAGTTTACCATCCTTAATATCGAAATAGGGCTTTTGGTAAATCACCTTTTCACCAGCCTCATTAAAATAATAACGGTAATGCGATTTTATTCTTCTTATGTTCTCCACCAGCACTACCAATATTACGAGGTCGCACTCCACATCTTTGCCAAATTCCTGAAATAACAAAAACTGCTGGTCTGTACCCGAACCCGGTAGTCCGAAATTATATACTTCAATGCCTGGAATAGACTGCTCAATAACATCGCTGAATCTAAACTTATTAGATACCCCATCGCCTGCTGTAAAAGAATCACCGAAAATGCAAACTCTTTTTTTAGCCGGATCCTTGGTTTTATTAAAATCTATTTCAGACCTGAACCCCCAGTTATTGGTGCGCACCAAATAGCCACCTGTTTCGTGTTGTATACGGGTTTTGAGATTTGAAATGAATTTATAACCTATTGAAGGATGGTATTGGAAAAGTTGTCTGTTCATGTTGCGGTATTGGCCTTTAATGGAGCATACATTTCAGGTATAGAATCATCCATTCCTGATTTCAGGCAAAGGTAATAAAAGGGGCTTAAAAGGGGGATGTGTATCTTAAAGTGAGTTGATAGTGTCTTCTGAAAGACCTGTTGCTTTAGCAATAACAGCTACTGACATTCCATCTTCTTTAAGTGACTTAGCTACTTCTAATTTACCTTCCAATTTTCCTTCTGACTTCCCAATAGTGATTCCTTGAGCTAGCCCCTTAGCCATGCCATCTTTTTCTGCAGTTCTAATAGCACTTGCCATTGTGTTATAATTGTCCCAATAAGCTTTTAAGCTTTGGTCATAACTTGCTAATTCTTCACGGCTATAATTGGCTACTTCTGCTTTTTCGAAGGCAGAAAGGAAGACTACTTCATTTTGAAAAATATGTGGAATAGAGTTAAAATCTCTCAGATGCTTAATAAAATACAACCACTTATCCTGTCTGGTTATTAGTTCATTCTCTACCTTTTTGAAATTGGGCAGTTCCAGATAAATATAGGTGAGCTTATCATAAAAAGTTGTTCCATTAGGATAACGTAGTTTAATTTCATGCTTTACCTGAAACCTTTCCCTATCCTCATACGAGTAATCCTTAAAAGTAAAATCAAGTATACCGATGCAATAAACGGCTGTCAGGTTAAAATCCCACTCCACTCCTTTCGAAGCCTGTTCGGAAATTGGGAAGGTGGAGTAATAAATAGTACGCTCAATAAAATAGTCCTGCTTAGCCTTTTGGAGTTCTACAATGAACTTTTCACCATTTGTACCCTCGCAATAAATATCGTAGACTGCCTTTCGGGCACTTGCATTTGCCCCTAATCTTTCTGAATTTCTAAAAG
>CAIWHI010000652.1 GCA_903912435.1 uncultured Bacteroidota bacterium
CGTTGTTAAGTGAAAATTCAAAATTCAAAAGCCAAAACGCTACATGTAAATAGTCAAGTGTTTTAATCTTTACCTAAACGTATTTTCTCCAAAATTATTCAATTTAGCTTGAAAAAAATAAAGTTGACCTGAATTGTGTCAAAAAAGAAAATCAATGTCGGTTCTTGATATTAGTAATTGGGTTATTGTTTTTGGGTGGGCTATTAAAAAAACTACTAAAAATTTCCCTCATACCTAAATTTTCGTATTTTGCTTATTGATTATGAATGCCAATCAAATAAATTACCTCAATATAGGGCTAATGCTTGTCAGTTGCATTGTGGCTTTTATAGTGCCGTTCGAAATGTTTTTATTTTCTTATGCCATTTTGGGACCTTTGCATTACCTCACTGAGATATCATGGTTGCATAAACGGCAATGCTTCAGTCCGGGCAAGAAAGATTTTATCATCATGGGTGCAATGGCACTGGCTATATCTATCCCTAATATATTTCCGCATTTCTATATAATGACGCGTCCGGTAGAGGCTGATGGCTCGGTAATTATTACAGCAGAAATGAATAATCTGATGGTGGGTATGTCGTCGGCCATACCGGCGCTGGTATTCATAGGCTTTGCAGGGTCAGCATTATTGCTGCTAACAACTAATACGCTAAAAAGGGTGGTAGGTTTTGTATTGTTGGGTATTCTTGCCTGGATTTTCCATACAGAAAAAATGATGTTCCTGATCTTTACAGTTTTGATACCTACCCTGGTGCACGTATTTGTTTTTACAGGTCTGTTTATCCTGGTAGGGGCATTAAAGAGCAGGAGCTTTTCGGGGATTCTTTCATTATTGGTATTTATTGGTTGTGGGGTCAGCTTTTTTGTGCTTTTCCCCAATACCATTACTGGCCCATCACCAATGGCTATGCAAAAATATGATGCTACCTTCCTGGTTTTCAACCAACAACTATATGATGCCTTTATTCATGCCAACCCCGATAAAAATATGATTTATAATACCAACACCGGAACTATGCTTGCGCGGTTTATTGCTTTTGCCTATACCTATCATTATCTCAATTGGTTTAGTAAGACCTCCATAATCAAGTGGCATCAGGTGCCGGTGAGGTCATTAGTTATTACAGGGGTAATATGGGTGGGGTCGGTATTGCTTTATTTTTCTGATTACCGCACAGGCATCATGGCACTTTACTTCCTAAGTTACCTGCATGTAATATTTGAATTCCCACTCAACTTCCATTCAATAAAAGATATTGGGAAGGAAATAGGCGCAAGATTGCGGCCTGCCAGTTAATTATTTAACCTTCTGTGCATATACATATTCGGCAAAACCCATCAAATCCCAATAATAAGGGCCAGTGATTTGTTTGCCTCTTAATTTATGGGCAATGATAGTAAGAGGTAGAGTAAGAATATAGTACCAGCTCTTGCGCATACCGCTTGATACTACGTTGAACCCAAGTTTGGTGAGTAGGTCTCCTACTTCCTTATGGCTGTAAATGCGCACATGGGTAGGGTCGTCGTGGAAATTGAGGGTGCCTACCATTGATGGGAGGGTAGTGCTTTTCTGGCCTGGAAACTCAATATAAATATATCCGTCTTTCTTTATTTTTTTTGAAAGTAATTCTATTACTTTATCACCATTATATAGATGCTCAATAATATGGGACATCATGACAAAATCATAAAAATTGTCATTTATGGCCCCAAATTCTAATTTGGTAAGGTCCATTGCATAAAATGCCTTGAGTGCCTTTATGTCTTTTTCATTGTAATTGTAGTCTTCATTGAGGTCTACACCATAATACTCGCAACCGGGAAACAGGTTGGTAGTTTTAGAAGGGGAGTGGTTGCCTGAGCCAATATCAAGCAGTGTGAAGCGTTTATTATTAAATGCTTTCTTTAAAAAAAAAAATTTCGGGGTTCTGGTTGATATGAATTTTCTAAAAATGCTGGCCATAATGAAATTGAAAGACTGGGCGAAAATAAGATTTTACGGGAATATCTTATAGTTTTATTGGTAGGTGAATATTGGACCAGTTGTGTTTGGTTTATTTTAGATAAAAGCCCTTTTACAAGTTTGGTCTTTATTTCAGATAATTATATATGAAATTATTTTGTTTAAATTTGCCTTCAACCCTTTAACAAATTTCAAAATGGCTGAAAAGAAACCGAAACTTGCTGACAACAAGACAAAACCAACTAATAATAGCGTAGAAGATTTCCTCAATACCATTGCCCCTGAACAAAAGCGCAAAGACAGCTTTGTATTGCTGGAAATGATGAAAAAGGCCAGTGGCGAAGAGCCGATATTGTGGAGTAATTCCATCGTAGGTTTTGGTATAAAAAGGTACAAAAGCCCTACAACCGGCCGTGAAGCAGACTGGATGCGGATAGGCTTCGCACCGCGAAAGTCCAACTTGTCATTGTACTTCATCAATATTGGTGATACCCACACTGCCGCACTTGAAAAGTTGGGTAAGTATAAGGCGGGCATGGGGTGTGTTTATATTAATAAGTTGGCAGATATTGATTTAAAAGTGCTTGAGGGCATGATAGCTAATGGGTTAATAGGGAATTGATTTCTGCCATTTAGTTTTTCTTTAAATAATGTGTTCTCCTTACAAAGATGCTATACTTTATATTTTTAGTATATATAAATGTTATTTTTGCTTTAATATGCCTATAGTTGGATAATATTTTGCTCTGGCCCCTTTTGCGAAAATTCATTTATTTTACACAATTAATTCATTTACCAATCTAAATATTATAAAACATGCCTGTACAGCGTCCTTTCAATCTCAACCAATGGATAGAAGATAATCGTCATTTGCTAAAGCCACCTGTTGGCAACCAATGTGTATATAAAGATGCCGGTGATTTTATCGTGATGATAGTAGGTGGGCCCAATAGCCGTAAAGACTTTCATTATAACAATAGTGAGGAACTGTTTTACCAGTTAAAAGGGGATGTGAATGTAAAGATTCAGGAAGATGGGGAAATTGTGAATATCCCGATAAAGGAAGGTGATATTTTCCTGTTGCCGGGCCGTACACCCCATTCACCACAAAGGGGAGCTGATACAGTGGGTCTTGTAATAGAGAAAAAGCGTGAGAGTGTGGAGATGGATGGATTTATGTGGTTCTGCGAAAATTGTGGCGAAAAACTGCATGAGGAGTTTATGAATGTTTCGGATATAGTGGCCCAGTTACCACCCGTAATGGCACGTTTTTACCAGGATGAGGATAAACGCACCTGTAAAAAATGTGGTACAATAATGGTGCCTCCGGCTTCTATAAAATAAGGAAATTATTTTTGTAAAACAGTTTTAATATTTAATGTCCTGTATCGGAAATCAAAGGATTTTCTGGTACAGGACATTTTGTTTTAAATTATGTTATATTTTTCGTATGTTTTGGAGTTTGTATCTGGAAGATACGCTCATTACTGCGCTAATCAATATTATTAATAAAAAATCAAAACAGATAAATTTGTCTTGTATCTGCAATTCTTAAGTTTAGGTTAATTTGGACGAAACAGTTTATCCACATACTTGCTTACTTAGTTAATTACCCTTACTTTTGCCGAAAATTGTGTTTTTGCTTATGAGGAATTCTTTGTTACTTATTGTTTTAGCCTGGTTATTAACTTCTAGCTGCCAAACCAGCAAGCAATACGTGCACAAGACCAGCCGTACGCCAAATTTCATTGCGGATATCTACATGGCTCCGCACCAGAAGAAAACGGGTACTACAGATATTGTAGACACCAAAAAGTACCCAATAGCCAAGGCTACTGAAGCTGTTGTGGCAAAGGTGGAAAGTGCAAAAGATGGTGAAACTTTTATTAGCCCTAGTGCAGTAAAGGAATATACTCCAATGCCAAAAACATATAGTTTCATAAGGCCTAAGGCACCTAATCTGATCCAGGCACCATGTGTTGATGAGCCAATAAGGGAATACCAGAATCCGCTGACGCTAAAATATGCCGACCTTTTAGGTATACAGACCAATAATATTTCCAATCCTACACTTTACCAGTTTATTGAAAAATGGTATGGTTCTACCTACCGCCTGGGTGGTAGTGATGAGACTGGTATAGATTGTTCGGGATTTGCCAAGAAGCTCTACAACGAGATTTATGGTATTGACCTTAATCGCACTGCGAAAGAGCAGTTCAGCACTTGTAAGCGCCTTAAGCATCCCAAGGAAGCAGTAGAGGGCGATTTAGTATTCTTTCACGTGCATAGCCGCCGCATTACGCATGTAGGCGTATACCTGGCCAATAATTATTTTGTTCATGCCTCATCATCCCAGGGTGTAGTAATCAGCAATCTTAAGGACGAATACTGGCGCAAGTATTATGCCGGTTGCGGAAGGATTACTAAGAGCTAAGGGGTTTTCATTAAGTTATTTATCGAATTTTTGACGCTGGTCGAAGTTGAGCTTTGACCTTTTTTTTGATGCGTCCCGCTTCAATTCGCGAGCTCATCCTTGCCCCATCAATGCCCGATTTTGTCTGAACCGCTGATTGAAGCTGATACTTATTATTCTGTAGAAAAAGCGAGAGATGTTGCCATGCAACATCTCTCGCTGAATAGATAAATATTTATTGTATATTACTGGGCTTTATCTTTACCATAGAGTTAAATATGAAGATATGCGAATACCGTCAATTCATACCTTACCCATTGCCATGTATACTCATGTCGGCGTAGGTAATGCCAGTTATGACAACCACCCCGGCAGCCCCTGCTACCCCATAAACTAGCTTACTTTGATTTTGCAAAGTATTTATGGCCATTCCCTTAAATGAATTGAATGCCCTTGCAGATTGGGAGTATTTTGATAAACCATTCTCAAAATCAGAAGAGAAGCTCTTAGTACCTTGTAGTTTCACATCGGACATCACGCCGCCAAGTGCACCAGTCAATGCGCCTTTACCTGCAGCCCACAATGCATCTTTGAAATCAGGCTTTTGGTCTTTTATGGCACATGAAACCAGGTATACAGTTTCATTGCTTAAAATACCCGTAGCAACAGCAACAGCTACCCTTGATAAAAGGGTTCTTGCAACTGAAGCTGAAAGGAATGCACCACCGGCTGAAAAAGCACCACCAATTGCACCCTCAGCAGCTCCTATCCCGAATTCTATACCTGCTTGTTTCCAACTAAAATTATCGCCACTTGTAACCGCATAGCTAAATCCGCTCATGCCACCTGAAGTAAGGGCTCCTCCCATTATGCTTCCTACTACCTGCGTGGCAACATCCTTGGCAGTTACGCCGGCGGCATTAGCCCCTGCTTCTGCCCCTACTTCGGCCCCTGCTTCTGCTCCAACTTCAGCCCCGGCCTCAGCTCCTGCTTCCGCCCCGAATGTTGTCATTTCTATTCCAGCCTCAGCCCCAGCTTCTGCAGCGGCAAGTGAAGCATCTGCACCCGCTGCCAGTGCATCAGACGCACCACCTGTAACAATTGTTGCGGCAATACCTACCACTGTAACGAGGGCCATAGCCACACCAAATCCGAAAGCAGCCCAACTAAAATGACCACTTGGATCTACATGACAAACAGGGTTATTCAGTTCGAAAGAAAATCTATTCCAAACTCCTGCCTGCACCTTATGTCCCCCGCCTATCTTAGAGTCAGGGGTTATAAATATACCAAGCGAAGGATCATAAAACCTTGCTCCGAAATGGTATAATCCGGTAGTGCTGCTCCATTTTCTGCCCTCATACATTGGTCCTACGCATTCTGCAGAGGCAGTTGGCATACCAAAAGCATCATAAATTACTGTGTTTATGACATTTCCAGCGTTATTGAAGAAATGAGTGATATTACCCTTTGTGTCTTTTCTAAAGAAGCTTACCGTTTCACTGCCACCATTAGTAACAATAGATACAGAAGGACCAATACTGTCTAAAAGATATTTTGTAAT
The DNA here is from genome assembly GCA_903912435.1 of uncultured Bacteroidota bacterium. Lineage (GTDB taxonomy): Bacteria > Bacteroidota > Bacteroidia > Chitinophagales > Chitinophagaceae > Nemorincola. Next base: position 5,944 of record CAIWHI010000652.1, read on the forward strand.
AGTTGTATCAGTATTTAAAATCATTACTTCATAATCAGAACTGATATTTATTTTAATTGTACCGTCTTCATCAGTTTGCATGATTTTCTTTCCCCGCTCATCGTATATATAGGTATTGATAATGTTATTGTTGCAATCGGTTATTGTTATCAGATCACCACCTGTATTATAGCTGAACTCTAATACCTGACCATTATTTGTTTTACTTTTCACCCGTCCACATTCATCTCTAACAAGCGTAATAG
>CAIWHI010000653.1 GCA_903912435.1 uncultured Bacteroidota bacterium
CCCCAAAACCCCAAAACCCCTGATATTTGATAATTTTACAATCATTTTAATATTAATATTTAAAACAAAATAAACTATATTCTAGTTATTTTATAATTAATTATTAAGTTTGCATTAATTCAATAATTTTATTATGTATTCTTTTATTAATAACCACATTAATTTAGATTCCAGCTTTTTTTATTATTTTATGTTTAAGAGGTTTGACAGCTGCTTTATTATCTATCAATTATATATGAAGGTTGAGAATATGTTATTGGATTTTTAATTGTTTTTATTTAAAACTATTGGCTTTTTTAATGATATTATTATTTATTTTATTATTAAGTTGGACTTATTATGTTAGTTGCTTACCCATTCGAATTATTGGGGTTCACTTGTTAAAATTTAGGAATAAGATTTTTTTTGCATAAGTTATTATCTAATTTTGATGAAACTGGATAATTTTATCCTTTTTAGCTTCCAATTGGGCTTTAGTAGTTATTATTTGGCTAACCTTTTTGATATTAGTTGGTATTTCTATAAGCACTATTGCTTTAATAGTTATTATCTGCAAAATTAGACTTATCTCCTGATCCAATATTATTTTAATAAATTTTCCCTTATTTTATTGGTGAGCAGATATCATTTTAATCTGAATTCTTTGTCCATCCTAAATGTTTTAAGAAATCTTTATCATTCATTTGGGTTACAGCTTTAAAATTGGATTGTCCATTTTCTTTATTTTCCTATTTGTAATTATTTTTTATCATATCTGTGATTTCATCATAGCTAATTAGACTTTTATTTTTTCCAATAATATTAATTTTATTGTCAAAATTACTATTATTAGGACCAGCCTAAGTGTTTAATATCGATCCAGATTTTAAAAATTATTGTTAACTAGTTTAAGAGTTATCTTTTTTCTTTTTTTCTTTATTTTTTCTTTTGTTCCTGTTGCTGATTTCAAATATTTCAGAAATGGATTCAGGAAGTGGATTTGAAAAATCTTAATTTTCTTCTACTTTATTATGAATTTAGTTTTTGTTATTTTAAAATAATAAAGACATTTCTTAAAGAATTTATTGGTAGTTTACCTTAAACTAATACGAATAAGTTTAATTGTTTTTATCTACATCTTGCTAAAGCATATTCACAGCATCAAGAAATTTTTGATTACTCTACAAGATACTTGGCTCGCTTTCGTCTGCATCACTTATCTCACCAAAATTTGAAGCTAAAAATTCAAATTATATTTCTTTTTAATTCAAAATATTTCTATAAATATCAATATCAATTGATGGAGTACTTTTAATTTATTTTTCTATTTATATAGGATTTGGATTTTAAAGCACAATTTCAGAAATTTCAACTTTATATGCTTTTACAAAAAACGGAATAAAATATTCATTTTTAGTAATTGTTGGATTAGATTTTTGATGGTATTCAATACAAAGATTAAGAAGGTCTTAGCTGTGCTAAATTTAATTGGAATGGTTGGAAATGTACAGTAATAGATTTGAAGGGAGTACAAACTCAATGCTTTCATCATCGAATTTAGCTATTTAGTGGCGCCACTCATTCAATTTTAATGCCAAGGGGTTCTTTGACTTTAACTCATCACAAACTTACTGCTGTTCTTAAATATTTCTACCTTATAAGTTTATACTTTGCTATGCTATTTGGACTAAACTATTCCATATTTCAAAATTGATTGGCCTCAATCTGAAATCAAATTCTCATATATTTTAGGACTCTTACAGACAAAAGTAGTTCTTGGGAAGTCCATACTCTCTCACAATCATTCTGAAGGCAGAGTCTCCATTTATGATGATTTTAACAATATTTGCCTTTGAAAGAATCCTTAAATATAAGCTATCAAACTAGTTCTTGTCTCCCCTTAAATAAGCCCTTAGTGAAAGAGCGTCAAGAATGAATAGTTTTTGCATATTCATAGAATAAATAACTAAGTAGCAAATATACCCATTGTAGGATCTATAGGTATGTGCTAATGTTTGAATAAGCAGAGTTCCATTGTCACTGCTAATCATTTGTAGTAGCTCATTGTATTTTAAAGGGTCATCGATGAATGTTGCTCCCTAATATTATAGCATAGCTGCTTAGAAAGATTATATATTTAGAAGTAAATGATTTCTATTTATATTATCAAACAAAGGCAGATTTTTCTCCATTTCATTTTCTTTGTTTTCTATCTTGTCAATGAATTGTTCTTGGGGCTTGTTGAGAATGTTGTGATTTGAATCATTTTTTAGGGATGGAGGTAGTTGATCAATGTATTCAAGGAGATCATCATGGCCATAACTATGGGATCCACAAAATTATCTTGAAAATATTGATGAGTTTTCTAACTAATCTTGCATTTTTATTTATTTAAGATATTTCAATTATTAATTAGTTAATTTTCAATTCTTCTGTTGAAATTTTGTTAATTTTAAATTTTTGCCTAAAATAAATTTTATTTTTTATTTTAAATTTCACTTTTTAGGGGTTTTGGGGTTTTGGTGAGTTTGGCTACATAGAGCAGGTCTTTAATCTGTTTTCTCAAATTGTGTACCTGTATGAAGGATGGGTCTTCGTTGTGGCTTAATGTAGTAATCTGATCAATTTTCTTTTTATAGAAACTAACTATGGTTTCAAGGTCTAGAGTAGGGTATTCTATGTCAAGTAGTCGTTTTTCTAGTTTATAGATGGTTTTTGGGGTGTAGTGCTTTTCCCATTCCTGTTCCTGAATGGATATGAGGTGTTTCAATTTGCTTATGTATCTGGGGAGTTCGTTTTCTTTGTCACTAAGTTTATCATATTCCAACCGGGCATCTCGCACGGCACCGGCAATTTGGTAGAGGCGTTTAAACCTTTTGGGCAGGCGGAGTTTGTAGTTATTGTCACAAAGTCTCAAAACTTTCAGGAAAGAGCGCAATTTTTTTACTTCAACCCTAAAATCATGTATTGCCTCCTGGTTAAAACCTTTATCAATTTTGCGGCAATAGTGTTTTACAGCTTTTATTTTATTCTTTATTAAGTATTTGATTTGGTCCTGTTCCATTACTTACCAAAGGTATTTTAATCAAATGTCCTTAAAGTTAATTCTGGTCAGTATTTCCTAAATATTATTTCAATATAAAGATTTGATTAATCATCGGTCATTAAAATAAGCAGAGTAATAAACTTTTACCTTTATCTATGGTCAAACAATGTCATGGTTTTGTAGGATTTGGCAGTATTAAAATTAAGCCTATGTCCTCATTGCTTTTTTATTATCTTTAGCAAAAAAATCTAAGTTTATGTTTAAAAACAGGCTTACCCTTGTTGTAATTGCCGTTGTTTTGTTCTTTTCAGGTCATTTAAAAGCGCAGGAATACTCTAAAGTGCGGGATGTAAAGCAGGCAGAGGTGAATTTTACCGAATTGGCCAACTATTATAAGGCACATCCTCTTCAAATTGTTAAAAAGATGCCCTTTGACGAAGATGAGTTGGAAGCCCATCGCCATCGTCATAATGTTAACCCGTCGGAAGTACATATGATAGATCGCAGTAACCGCCGGGGTGCGGGTTTATCACGTACTACTTTAATGCCTGCATCGCCGGCGCCTATTGATAGTTTTTTAGCTACATTGAGTAATGGCAGTGCTATTCCTCCAGATACTCATGGTGCGGTTGACTCGCAGTATTGTGTTACTGCAATTAATATTGGTATTCATATTCAGAACAGGGATGGAAGTAATGTCTTTACAGTTGGTCTTGATGCATTTTGGGCATCATTACTACCGGCAGGTACAGGTACATTCGACCCAAGGGTGCATTATGACCCCTTTAATAAGCGTTGGATATTAGTTACCGATGCAGTAAATGGAACAAGTTTTACAGGATCAACTGTTTTGGTAGCTGTATCAGCTACCAGCGACCCAACAGGTACATGGCATATGTACTCTGTATCAGTAGATGGTTCAGGTGCATCATGGATGGATTTTCCGAATGCAGGTTTTAATAATCGTTTCATAGCGGTGACAGGCAATATGTTCCCAAATTCGGCAGGTGGTGCGAGTGGTTCTGTTGCCTATATTTATGATTATGCACGTATGCGGGCCGGTTTAAGTGTTACTCCTACCAGGGTCAATCTTACAAGTTCATTTTCCATTGCCCCGGCATTAACATATGATACTACTGTTACTTCTTTATTTGCCTTAGAATCATGGGACGGAGCTACCGGCACTTTGAGGTTATGGAAGATAGCGGGTCCAACTACTGCCCCCACGATGACCACAGTTGGTTATCCTACAACTACTACCCACTGGAGAGGGAATCCGCCGGGGTCGGGTGGATTTGCAAAACAGGTGGACACTACTGTCACAATAGAATCGGGAGATGACCGTATTACAAGCTGCACCTATCGGAATAATACCTTATGGACCAGCTTTACGGCATTTTTGCCAGCTACAGGTACAATAACACGTTCCGGTATTATGTGGTGGCAGTTAGATACATTGGCCAATCCCATACAGAATGGTATTATAAATGATGCGGCAGGCCCTAAATACTTTCTGTATTCTTCAATTGCAGTTAACTCGCTAAATGATGTATTGGTAGGTTATGGCTATTTGTCGGCAGCAATACACCCAAGTTGCGGCTATTCGCTGCATATGCATACCGACCCGCTTGACTCTATGCGTGCACCACACGTTTACAGATCAGGTGTAGCAAAATACTATACTACATTTGGCCATGGTAGAAACAGGTGGGGTGATTATTCCAATACTTGTGTTGACCCAAGAAATGATATTGATTTCTGGACCATTCAGGAAAGCTCAGCAGCTGGCACTTCAGCCAATTGGGATACCTGGTGGGCAAATGTTCAATTTTGTCCTAAACCTTATGCACCGGTATTTATAGCAATGCCACCTGTACCATGTCCCGGTGATAGTGTAACCTATACAATAGATACAATTCCGGGTGTAACCGCTTACTTTTGGAATGTAAGTGGCACAGGTTGGGTGGGTAGTAGCACTACCAATACAATAAGAGTATTAGCAGGAACAGGAGTAGGTACAATATTGGTATATGCCACTAATGCCTGTGGCCAGGGAGAATCAAGGATAATAAAAATTACTCCGCAGGTTATTCCTTCCAGGTTGAGTATCAATACTATTAATCCACCATGCATTGGTGGTGTGCCTCCTGTATTTTCTGCCACCTCATTTAATACAACAAGTTATAGCTGGTCGGCAAGTAATAATGGATGGTCAGGTACCAGTGGTTCTACTTCATTAACTGCCACAATGGGAACGGGAACGGGTATGATTATTTGTACAGCAATGAATAGCTGTGGAAGTATTGTGGATACTATTTATGTTAATCCATTACCTGTGCCTGTTACAACATTTAGTGTAACGGCGCATACAGAAATGACACATGTAGGTGATGTTATCACCTTTACCGGTTCGGCACCTGCAGGTAGTACCTATACCTGGGATTTTGGTGGTGGTGTGGGTGTGCCTGGCACAGGTGCAGGACCACAAACGGTAACCTGGCCTACTATTGGTGTTAAGACCGTGGTATTAACAGTAGATAATGCCGGTTGTAATTCCTCATCAAGTGATATGGTGAATGTAATAGCTAATGTGGGGGTTAAGCCAATTGACCTTAAGGATATTGAGGTAAGTATTATGCCTAATCCTAGTGAAGGTATCTTCCAGATAGTATTGGGAAAAGTAATCAATAAGACTATTAATATACGTCTTATAGATATGCAAGGCAGGGAAGTATTAACCAATCAGATACAGGCAGGTAGTTTGAGGTACACTGTAAATGCAGGATATTTGCCTGCGGGGGTATATTCTGTTAACCTGGATTGTGATGGCTCGGAAGTGACAAAAAAGGTTACCATAGTTAGGTAATTTTTTAATAATATTGTAAATGCCCTGTAAGGATTAATCTTTGCAGGGCATTTATTTTTGTAGGGAGTTTTGGAATGGTAGTATCTTTGGTGAGCTATTAAGTTGTATTTAATCCAAACTAAATTAATTATAAAGAATGTCGAATTCGAACCATAGTATCAGTTTGCTGGATACGCATAAGTTGAAACAAATAAGTTTGCCAAAGGTGGCCATTATTAGCACCGAGTGGAATGATAAAATAGTGAGGGAATTGGTAAATGGATGTGAAGGAATTATCCATATGTATACTGGTGAAATATTAGCTCATTATGTGGTTCCGGGCTGTTTTGAATTGCCCTTTGGTATCAGAAAAATGATGGCTCATTTTGAGCATCAGGAAGTAAAACCAGAGGCAATAATTGCTTTTGGTGCTGTGATAAGGGGTGGTACACCTCATTTTGAATATGTGAGCAAGGCTGTAACTGATGGTATTTTACAATTAAACCTCACATTGCCAATACCTGTTATTTTTGGTGTGTTGACCCTGGATACAGAAGACCAGGCATGGGAACGACTTGGGGGCGCACATGGGCACAAGGGTGAAGAGGCGGCCATAACTGCACTGAAAATGATTTCGATGGACAGGGGTGGAAATTTCTAATTTATTAATACAATATTGTACATTTACTATTAAGATCGTGCCGGTATTTCATTTTTCGCCATTGTATTGTAAATGAACCATCTTAAATCTTGCTTTTTATTTTAATTTAACAATTCTAATTTCGGCATAGCAGGGGTTTGGCCGGTGTTTGGTACTAAATTTGTATAGCTTACTATTAAAAGAATAAAAATGAACAGATTATTTAGCCGCCTGGCAGGCTTAATGCTAGCAGTAGTTTTGCTTACGTCATTATCAGTACAAAAGACGTATGCACAGGATGTAACGGTGTCGTACCAGAATTTTTATGATGAGTTGGCACCTTATGGACAATGGATAGATGACCCTTATTATGGTAATGTATTCGTACCAGCAGTAGGTAGTGATTTTAGGCCTTATGCTTCAGATGGTTATTGGGCAAGTACCGAATATGGTAATATGTGGGTATCAGACCAACCATGGTCATGGGCTTGTTACCACTACGGTCGCTGGACGTATAATGAGTACTACGGATGGATATGGATACCAGGTTATAAATGGGCTCCGGCCTGGGTGAGCTGGCGTAGTGGGGGCGGATTCTACGGATGGGCTCCACTGGGTCCGGGAGTAAGGATAGGCGTAAGCTATGATTATCCTGAAAGTTATTGGGTCTTTGTAACTCCTATGTATCTATATCACCGCAATGTATATAGTTATTATGAGCGGGAGCGGGTTCATGAGTGTATGAGGTATACCAGGTATGAGCGCGATGCTTATGAAAGTAATGGCACCAGGTATTATTACGGCCCACGCAGGGAAGTGATAGCCAGGGAAACCAACCGCCCTGTGGAATTATACCGGGTAACAAACGTGCATGAAGCACGTGAAGGAAGGGTAGCCGGAAATGAATTACATGTGTATCGCCCTAATGTAAATAGGGATACCCGTGAAACAGCAAGACCAACACATGTGATTAGTGCTAATGAGCACCCAATGGCCCGTACTATGCAGGCAATTCCAGCCAGTCATGCTACAACAGAACGTCCATTCCAGAGGGAAATGCAAAATAACCCTAACAGGTCAGGTGGTATGCCAGGTGGTCGTCCGGCACCGGAACAAGCAAGGCCGGGGCAGCAAGTAGAGCACCAGGCACCACAGCAGGGTGTGCCTAACCGCTTACCAGAACACGAGCCTAATCGCCAGCCTAGTAATATGCCTCAGCAGACAATGCCTACGCAACGTGAGCCACAACGCCAACCAATGCCTGAGCGTGAGCCACAGCTTCAACAGCCGGTGCCACAACGCCAGCCTAATTTCCAGGAGCCACAGCGTCAGCCAATGCCGCCTCAACAGCAACCACAGCCACAAAGGGAGCCACAGCGTCAGCCAATGCCACCTCAACAGCTGCCACAGCCACAAAGGGAGCCACAACGTCAGCCAATGCCACCTCAACAGCAGCCACAGCCGCAAAGGGAGCCACAACGTCAGCCAATGCCGCAGCCCCAAAGGCAGAATCCGCAGCCACAGCCAATGCCACAGCGCCAGA
>CAIWHI010000654.1 GCA_903912435.1 uncultured Bacteroidota bacterium
AAATTAAAATTCAGAAATCAAAAGTAAAAAAGTAGTCTCAATTTATGTATTTCTTTTAAGCAGGATGATTTTTTCAAATTCAATGACATACTCTTTAATCCATTCTATCTATTCTTATTAATGTAACAATAGGTTTCCCATCTTTCCACTTGACATCAAAAACCACCGCCTGTTCCATTGGCAACCATTCCAAAACAATAGTATTAGACCATTCACCAGGTATAAAAATATCTACAGGATCATAATCAAATGTATTCCCCTCAACAGAATCAATAATTTTATAAACTTCACTATCAATTTTAATGAATTTGCACTTATTAAAATAACAACTATTATTTCGAAAACCAACAAAATGCTCTCTTTAATATAGAAATTTTTTAACTACAGAATCGTTCAGGATTTTTTCAAATCTTATGCAATCATTAAAAGTGCTATACTTCTGTGCAATACAAAATGCCATATCACTAAAATAGAAAAACAAGCATATGAATATGATTTTCACAATTTTAATTATAGTGTTAACACTCCAAAAAGGTAACCAAAAAAAAATATCGGCAGGTATATAATACAATGGTCAATAAATATGATATTGACAAATTTATTTCTTCAGATTCGGGTTGCGTCTGGTATGAAAAACATGGAATACCTTAACCGTATTTTGCTTTGAATTTATTTTATAAATAATTGAAAATGGAAAATCTACAACCAACGCTTCTCTAAATCCAGATGACTTGACAGGAAAAATATCAGGCGTTTTTGAAAGAAAATCAAATCTTTTTTCAATTGCATTAATGAAACGTAAACCTAAACCTGATTGCCGAAGTTCATACCAATGAAATGATTCTTGAATTTCTTTTCGAGCGGTTACATTTAAAATAATCTGAAATACCATACGATTATTTTACTCGATTATTAAGTATCTGATTTTTCACTTCAGACCAAGGAATACCTATTTCTTCCCCGCTATCCAATGCTGCATCAGAACGTTTAAGTTCCTCCATCAATTTTTCATCTTCCCACCATGGAATATTCTCTACGGCTTCGTCAGCAACAATTGTATAAAATGCTATAACTTTTTTATCATCAGCGAACCGAATATATTCGTAAAGTTTCTGTCGTATTGCAGCCGTTGTCATTTTATCTTTTTGAATAACAAATTTACGTAAAATCAAATTCTCTAAACAAATTAAAAATACCCCCCCACTAAAAAAACACCGCCATCTCCTGTTGGTATTTCCGGGCTTCGACATGTGCTTTTTCAGCAAAGGAGGTATCATTCCCTGCAAATAAAATACCGCGGGATATATTAATCAATACACCTCCATCTTTATTAAAAGCATTACTGCAAACGGTATGCACATCCCCACCCTGTGCACCTACACCGGGTACCAGGAAAAAATGTTCGGGCAATAGCTGCCTCACCTCCTGTAGTTGCTCCTTGCGGGTAGCCCCAATTACAAACATTATATTTTCAGGCGTGCCCCATGAGGCTACCGTGCGCAATACCTTTTGGTAAAGCAATTCATCTCCACATTGCTGCAACTGGAAATCGGCACTACCTGCATTTGAGGTAAGTCCAAGAACAATAGTCCATTTGCCGTCAAACTGAAGGAATGGCTTTACACTATCGGCACCCATATATGGGGCCACAGTAACACTATCATAGGGGTAGGTTTGGAAAAAAGTACGGGCATACTGCTCGCTGGTATTACCTATATCGCCACGCTTGGCATCGGCTATGGTGAAAATATCCTTAGGGATATAATTCAGCGTCTTCTCCATAGTCACCCAGCCTTTCAGACCCTGGGCTTCATAGAATGCAGTATTTATTTTGTAGGCTACAGTAAAGTCCTTTGTAGCATCTATTATGGCTTTGTTAAATGCAAATGCAGGGTCTTCATCCTCAAGGAGATGCGTAGGTATCTTGCTTAAATCAGTGTCAAGCCCAACACACAACACCGATTTTTTCTTAAAAATATGCCCAACTAAAGTAGAACGGTTCATGGGGTAAAGGTATTAAAAAGTAAAAAGGTAAAAGTCAAAAGTTAAAAAGTCCCTTTGGACATTCAAATTAAACACTCCTATTTTGAAGCATGCTTGCCTATTCGCAGATTATAATGACCATTTGGGCAATAAGAATCTATACTTTGAATGATTTCTCTCATAGGTATATCATCATAACTGACCATCGAAAAATATTAATGGCAGTTTAGTTACCCCCCTCTTGAGCTTCCATTAATCCTCCTGATTAGTACATTTTATTGAACTAGCCTGTAAATGCCGGTGAATAAAATTACTTTTGTATTACAACCATAATATATGAAACAAATAATTTCCTATACCCTGTGCTTAGTGTTACTTTCAACAGCAAACGCCTCATTTGCCCAAAATGAGACTAAAGACAGTGAAAAACCTAAATCAATATATATAATCGATGCAGCACCATCAACGGGAGTAAAAAAGGCGGTTAGGCGAAATTTGGACGAGATTTGTTTCGAAGGAGGTGTGGGACCTGTGTTTTTTACTGGTGGCGACGATGCTCCATTTGAGGCTGGGCTTGGTATAAATATTGGTTTTATAGCCCCCAAACCTAAAAATCACTTCGCTATCGAATACCTGCTCGACCTCGACTATTGCCTGGCTCCATCTAAATCCTGGTATGCAAGGTCGGTAGGTACCACCACGGCTAATATTGCCAGTCTATCGCCGGGGGTTAATATGGATCTGGGCATTGTTGTTTCAGGAATCCTTATCAACAAGCATAAACTGGCTGTTATTATAGGACCTGAATTGATGTTTCAAAGCATGTACCTATCGTCAATAAAACTAAATGCAGGTGACCCAAATGGCAGAGATGATCTATTTTTGTCCTTCGCTCCTGGTATAAAAGCCAGCGCGTTTGTAGGGGATAAGTTAATAGTGAATATTGAATATTCCCACTGC
>CAIWHI010000655.1 GCA_903912435.1 uncultured Bacteroidota bacterium
TAGTAGTAAGTAGAAAGTAGAAAGTAGAAAGTTCAAAGATAGGTTTTGTAAAAAGTAGTTAGTATTTAGTATATAGTAAATAGTCGTTCTCGGGGATTTTTAAGTGGATTATGTAAAAGAAGTAAGCAGATTCAGGGTTAATACTACATGTTGATATAATTCATCAGGTGGTTGTATTTGCTTTCAATATCCTGGTTGTAGGCTTCTTCACCAAAAACTTCTTTTACATGGTATTCGTGGCGCTCTAGTGATGATACTACTGCATCAATACTGGTTCTGTTTAGTTTTAGGGTCACCTCGAGCATTCCTTTCTCATTGGTATGCACCTGCATATTTGTGATAGTGACATCTTCATTTTCGCAGATGCGGGCAATCTCGTAAAGGGTATAGTTGCGGGGGGCTATTTCTATTACTATAATTCCGCCCGGTGTGTCGATGCCACTATTTTCGGTAATGTACTTAAACAGGCTTTCACGGGTAAGTGCGCCAATATATCTATGGTCATTATCAAGCACAGGTAGTACAGACAAATTCATTTGGTGCATAATCTTAATTGCATCAAATGGATGGCCTATTGAACCTATGGCTGGTTTATAGCCCAGAAATGCGGCTGTGGATAATTTGGCATCAGGTTTTTCCCAATCGAAGATGTCGCTTTCCTGAATAAGTGCAATATAATTGTCCTCAGAAACTATGGGTAATTGGGCAAAATGATTTTCATCCATTACATCCAATGCATGGTTGCCAGTATCATCGGGCAACAAAACAGGAACGGAAGGAGATATTAATTGTTCTACGGTCATTTTGCCAATTAAGTATTATATAGGTACTTGCTTTGTGTTTTGCATATCATCTGGTATCCAGATGATATGCAAACTCATAACTTAAAAGTGGCCTAAAATTATCAGGCTTTTTTATGTTTATTCAAAAAGCCCATAAGAATTTCATTGAACTCAACCGGAACTTCCATCATAGGTGCATGGCCACATTTGTCTATCCAATGCAATTCAGATGTTGGTAATAATTTATGAAACTCTTCGGCAACCATTGGTGGAGTAATTGTATCGTTTTTACCCCATATCAGGCATACAGGAGCAGTAATTTGCTGCAACTCATCGCCCAGGTTGTGGCGTATTGCCGACCTTGCCAATGCGATGATTTTTAATGCCTTGATGCGGTTATTTACAATGCTGAACACCTCATCTACCAGTTCCTTAGTCGCTACCTTGGGATCGTAGAAGGTTAATTCGGTCTTTTTCTGCACATAGTTATAATCCCCGCGTTTTGGATAAGTTTCGCCCATGCCGTTTTCAAACAGGCCCGAACTACCAGTGAGGGTTACGCTCTTGATTAATTCAGGATGCTTTAATGTATAAACCAGGCCTATGTGGCCACCCAATGAATTTCCTAATAAATGAACATCAGTTAGTTTCTGTTGTTCCATGAATTTTTGTACATATCTCGACAGTCCGGAAACGCTGGTTTCCAGTAGTGTAAGATCGTACAATGGCAGAAGGGGTATAATAACCCTATGGGTAGCTTTGAAATGATCAACAAGGTCTTTGAAATTGCTTAACGCACCAAACAGGCCATGCAACAACACCAAAGGTTCTCCTTGCCCTTCTTCTACGTATTTGAATTTCCCAGAATGTTTTATCTCGTATTCCATCTACTTATTTACTGTGTTCCGCTAAAATACTATTCTTTAATCGAAAAAAGCAAACTTACAGCAGTTTGGGCATTAGATGTTTACCTTTTTATTTTGATTATACGATTTTCCCTCTTGCTATTAGGCATCTAATTTCGGTTAACTTTGTCTTTTAATAAGGTTTGGCAGGCTTGATTTTTATTGTTTTACCTTTAGCCAAGCTTGTTGAACAAAAAAATAATTAGCTAAAATTTAACCTGAATTAGAGGTTGTTAGCCAATTTATGGCATGCTATTGGCGGCCTTGTAAAAAGATTTTATGACAAACATTGTTTTCCCATCAGGGGCTATGCAAAGGTTGCATACCAGAGAAGTTAAGATAGGTAATTTGTCTTTGGGCTATGGGCAACCCATCAGAATACAGACGATGACCACCACCGATACTATGGATACTGCAGCCACAGTGGCGCAAACTATAAGGTGTATTGAGGCAGGGGCAGAACTGGTAAGGATTACTGCACCCAGCAAAAAAGAAGCTGAAAATCTGGCAGTGATAAAGAAGGAACTAAAAGCCAGGGGCTACGATACCCCACTGATAGCTGATATACATTTTACGCCAAATGCCGCTGAAATAGCTGCAAGAATAGTAGAGAAAGTAAGGGTGAACCCAGGCAATTATGTAGATAAGAAGAAGTTTGACTTTATTGACTATACCGATAGTGAGTATGCTGCTGAAGTGGACCGTATAAGGGAGCGGTTTACACCCTTGGTTAAGATATGTAAGGAATACGGCACGGCTATGCGCATAGGTACAAATCACGGATCATTAAGCGACCGTATTATGAGCCGTTATGGTGA
>CAIWHI010000656.1 GCA_903912435.1 uncultured Bacteroidota bacterium
CAGCTATGAGAAATTTCACCAAACTTCGCACACTAGCCGGATTTTCAAAACCCGAAGGGTTGGTAGTAATGTAGATAATGTATGAAATACGATGGTGAACCCTGAAGGGGTGACATTATTTTGTAATATACCTCGAAATAATATCACCCCTTCAGGGTTTTATACGCCTTAAATGGGACGTTCTATAATTATATCAACCCTTCGGGTTTTGGTTTGTCTATGAATCAATACCATTTATCAAATCATCCCCCCACTTATCAGCTTATCCAATTGGTTTTTAAACTGCAGTTTCAAGTCTGTAATATCCTTATAAGGAGTTGGGAAATGCCCCAAAGCCTTTAACTGTTTTTGAAATTTGAATATTGTTTTTATATCAGCCTCATTAATTTCATTCATTCCTTTTGAGCCATTTTTGAAAAAGGTATAAACCAAAGGCTTACCTGATTTTATAAACTGCCCAAAAGCATGTTCAAATTCCTCTTTAGTATAAATGCCCACCTTGGTATAAAAAAGACTAACAAAAATATCCGCCTCCCTTACTTCCTTATTATATTCATCTTGTAACCGGGTTTTGCTCATTGCATCTATGAAATCCTCCCAAATGATGAGTTTGATAAAAATGCCTTTATTGATTAATTCCTTGTTTTCTCTTCCAATAAAAATTTCAAATTCCCTTCTATCTGTTTCAAGTTCTGATGATGAGGCAAGGAAAATTTTAATGACTTTTCTTTCAATTGGATTTAGATTTGCAGCCTTTTCAAGCTTTTTACTTAATATTTCAATATCAGTTTTCCTTCTATCCTGAAACATATCCATCACTTCCAAAACATCAATATTGCTGATGTCATAGGTGGGATGGTATTCAATTACTTTTATTCCCTTTTCTAAGGTTTTAAGCATCTCTTTGTAGGGGAGAAATACCACCTTATTTTCTGCTTCATAGCGCACCTCTTCTTTGTATTCCAGATTCGTATACATTGAGAGAACGGTATGTAATTCTCGCCTTATGCTTTCCCACAACTCCCTTTTATTTTCACCTTTTATCCAAAAATCTATACAGAAGGAATATAAATTGGTTTCAGCTAATGCAAACGTTTCACTTAGTGAGTCCTTTATAAAAATCCCAGATTGCCAATATTCCTCACCAACGGCATAGGCTATTTTACGAGCTATAAAGCGCTGGATAATGAGCATCTCAAATGGCGCATCAAATTGTACCCTATACCATCTTGCATCTTTTTTATGTGCTTCATTGTCTTTTGCTGGTTTTTCTTTAAAGCAGGAGGGTACAAGGTACTCGGTATGCTTACCTACTTTTTCCTCACAAATCAGATTATATTCAAGCATCAATTGGATAATAAATTCAAAATGGCTTTCGGTATATTGTATTTTTATCGCCTTGTCTGAAAATATTTCCCTCGGCTCCCTAAATATTTCTTTGAAATCCTTTATGGTTAATCTTCCCTGTTTTTGTGCAGTAATTTCAGAGGTGAGTATGGCATAGGCCCCTGTGGTAATCCATTCGGGGTTAAGTACCTGTAGGCGGTCAAGTACCGGTTTATCAAAAAATACTATTGAACCAATCCTGTTCAGTATTACCAACAGGCTCTTTTGCTTTTCTGCATCCTTATAGTCATTCTCACTGCACCATTGTGCATATTCCTCATAGCCTACGTAGTTCTGCCCCACAGTCACCTTATCCTCCACCGTTTTTTTGATTTCATACCATGTATTGGGGTAAGGGTCATTCAGGTTTTCATGGTTCTTTATGGTCTCAATAAGGGCATTTTTAAATTCCTGTTCACTTCCTTTCACTGCGCAGGAAAGTAGGTAAGGACCCATTATTTCAGGGTACTTTTTGCGTAACTCATAGAAATTACCCAGATAACTTGCCTTCTTGTCTTGTTCCTGTTTCCAGTTATATACTACCAATACTTTTGAACCATCACCCAATTTTTTTACCTGTTCCAGCCAATAAGCGGCCTTTTCATCATTGCGTGGATTAAGTACCAATACATAAATAACCCTTTCAGTAAAAAAG
>CAIWHI010000657.1 GCA_903912435.1 uncultured Bacteroidota bacterium
GTGGATGCGTGGACCTGAAGTTTTCAGGGTTACAGCAAGGAAGGATGAGTGGGGCGAAGTGGAATCATTCATTTGTAATGATTGCAGGTTCCATAAAAAGGAAACCAAAGATTGGGTTATTGAAGGACCTTCAAATGTGAAAAGAAACAGCGTGATTTCTCAAGGACATTATCAACATACTGTAAAATCACCTGTTTACATTGACAGGGTGATTGGTAAAGAGCCTAAATTCCTGATGGATATCCACGATGTAAGTGATGTGAACAAGCCTGAGATTGAACTGTCTAAAATAGCCGGGCCATCTCATTCTGATGATTTTAAGGTGAAGTAGTGAAAAAGAAAAAGCTATTATCAAATTTATTAAGTGGTAGTGGAGATAATAATTTCCAGTTTGCCGATTTGATACAAATTTTGGTATGGCTAGGGTTTACAGAGCGACTGGACAAAGGAAGTCATAGGATATTCATTCTGAAAGGAATACAGGACATGATTAATCTGCAACCGACAAAAGATAGCAAGGCTAAACCTTTTCAGGTTAAACAGGTTAGGGAATTCATTATTAACCATAGACTGATTAGTTATGACTAAATATGAGGTAATCATTTTTTGGAGTTCAGATGATAATGCATTCATTGGCGAAATTCCTGAGTTGAAGGGGTGTAAAGCTTTTGGTGATACCCCTGATGAAGCACTAAAGGAGGTGGAAATAATGGCAGATGAATGGATAGAAATTGCAAATGAAAATGGTTGGCCAATACCAATCCCCAAAGGGAGACTAATATTTGCCTAATTTGCTTTAGCCATATTAGGATTGGATTTTATAATGAGTATTAATAGAAAATAGAAACAATAAATCTTGACTAAAATCATAAATTTTCGAACAACTAAAACTACTTTTGCACCATTATGCTGTTACTAAACATTGATACAGCGCTTATCATAGAAAAGCTTATCCTAATAATTGTAATACTTTTGGGTTCGCTCGGTATTGCGATGTATGCCACTTGGGCAGAAAGGAAGGTTTCCGCTGTTATGCAGGACCGTGTTGGACCCAATAGGGCAGGTCCATTTGGATTATTCTTACCTCTTGCTGATGGTTTGAAACTCTTCATGAAAGAAGAAATCATACCTGACCGTTCTACTGGTTTTATTTTTGTATTGGGTCCATGCTTGGCTATGCTTACAGCCCTTATGACAAGTGCCATTGTTCCATGGGGACCTGATTTTGCACTTTCAAGCGGCCATATAGTTACATTACAAGTTGCTGATATCAATATTGGGATGCTTTTCGTATTCGGTGTGGTGAGTCTGGGTGTATATGGTGTAATGCTGGGTGGTTGGGCATCTAACAATAAATTCTCCTTATTGAGTAGTATAAGGGCCGCTTCTCAGGCCATTTCTTATGAACTTGCTCTGGGTTTAAGCCTAATAGCCTTATTAATGATGACAGGTTCATTAAGCTTGCGTCAGATAGTTGACCAGCAACATGGATTTTGGCAGCACGGTTATTTCTCCTGGAATTTCTTCAAACAACCTCTTGGCTTTATTATTTTCTTTGTGTGTGCCTGTGCTGAATTAAATAGGGCTCCTTTCGACTTACCTGAGTGTGATAGTGAGTTGAACATGGGTTACCACCAGGAATACTCATCAATGAAATTAGGTCTTTACCTATTCTCTGAGTATATCAACATGTTTATTAGTTCTATCATTATGGTTACCTTATACTTTGGTGGATATAACTTCCCATTTATGGATAAGGTTGCTGAATTGATTCATAATCCAATCATTTTCTCCTTTATTTGTATTGGGGCACTTATAGGTAAGGCTATTGTTATGATTCTTATGTTTATGTTTATCAGGTGGACACTACCACGATTCAGGTATGACCAATTGATGAAACTGGGATGGAAATCATTAATACCTCTTGCTTTGGCGAATATGCTGATAACAGGAGCTGTGATACTGTGGTTTTTTAATAAATAATAAACCTGTTTAAAATATACAGGTCGTTTTGAATACAATTATTGAGGTGATTGAATAAGTAAAAAATGCAAAAACTAACTAACAGAGCCGCACAGATAGACCGTAGCCCAATGACTTTGGGCGAAAAGATTTATCTTCCAGCTCTTGCAAAGGGCCTTAGCATCACGCTCGGACACATTTTTAAGAAAACGGCTACTACCCGTTACCCTGAACAGAAAAGGCCTTTCAGTCCTGTATTCAGAGGTTTACATATTTTGAACAGGGACGAACAGGGAGCTGAACGCTGCACAGCTTGCGGCTTATGTGCACTTGCTTGCCCTGCTGAGGCAATCACTATGGAGGCTGCTGAGCGCAAACCAGGTGAAGAAAAGTTGTACAGGGAAGAAAAATATGCTGCACGCTACGAAATCAATATGCTTCGTTGCATTTTCTGTGGTTTTTGTGAGGAAGCCTGCCCTAAAGATGCAATTTACCTTTCTGAATCAGTAATGCCTGCCAACTATACAAGACAGAGTTTTATTTATAAAAAGGACGACCTGTTAATTCCTCACGGTCAAACAAAGGAGGGTAAATAATATGAATTACAATATTCACGACATATTGTTTTGGGGATTATCAGCAATGGCAGTTGGTTGTGCTTTAGGCGTAATACTTAGCCGCAATCCTGTAAACAGTGTAATGTTTCTGATACTTACGTTTTTTGCAATTTCAGGTCACTATTTATTAATGAATGCCCAGTTTTTGGCTGTAGTAAATATTATCGTTTACGCCGGTGCTATCATGGTGCTTTTCTTGTTCGTGATTATGATGATGAACCTCAATGCAGATGTGGAACCCCAAAAGGGGCAATTAGTCCAGCTTGCGGGGGTTATATCGGGGGGTGTATTGTTTTTGGTGATATTGGCTGCTATCAAGTCGGCAAGCCCAATAGATGTCGATAAGTCGGCTTCGCAAATTGGTTTGATTGATAATCTGGGTAAGGTATTATTTACCAAATTTGTGTTGCCTTTCGAAATTAGTAGTGTTTTGTTTTTAAGTGCTATGATAGGTGCTATTGTTATTGGTAAAAAAGAAGACACCCATGTTATTAATAAATAGGTCTCTAGTGGGATCTATAAATGCTCAAATTATTATATTATGCCGGTTAATTCCACACATTATTTGTTTTTAAGCCTTCTCCTGTTTTCCATTGGGATTATGGGGGTATTAATACGCCGCAATGCGGTTATTATTTTCATGTGCATAGAATTGATGCTAAATGCTGTAAATCTGCTTATGGTGGCATATTCAAGGATGTTTGGTGATGCAGATGCTCAAATTTTTGTATTCTTTATAATGGTAGTAGCAGCAGCCGAGGTGGCAGTTGGTTTGGCCATAATAGTAATGATGTATCGTAAGGTGCATTCTGTTGACATTAATATTCTGAATAGGTTAAAACATTAATATATTACAATGGGAAATTTTTCTCACCTGGTTTATCTGATTCCGCTTTTTCCATTAATAGGCTTTTTGATCAATGGCCTGCTATGGAACAAAATGCCAAAGACTTTAGGCGGAATAATAGGTAGTGTTGCAATACTTGCTTCATTCGTGGTTTCTTTAGGCATATTTTTTGAAGTTAAAGACCCTGCATTTCACGGGCCTGTAATTATTAACCTGTTTGATTTTATCAATTCGGGCAAGATGGTTATTCCTTTTTCATTCCAGGTTGATGCACTTTCTTCATTATTCCTGCTCATAATTACCGGTGTTGGTTTCCTCATACACGTTTATTCTACCTCCTACATGGGGCATGATGATGGAATGGTGAAGTATTTCGCTTACCTCAATCTGTTCGTATTCTCAATGCTATTGTTGGTTCTTGGAGCCAACTATCTGGTAATGTTTATTGGTTGGGAAGGTGTAGGTCTTTGTTCTTATTTGTTAATTGGCTTTTGGTTCAAGAAAAAGGAATATACCGATGCTGCTAAGAAAGCATTTGTCATGAACCGTATAGGTGACCTTGGTTTCCTTGTAGGTATGTTATTAATACTGGTAAATTTTGGTACACTTTCTTATCAGGAGTTTTTTGGTCAACTGCATAGTGGACAGGCTGTAGTTGCTAACTCAACTTACAATTGGATTGCCCTTTGTCTTTTTATAGGTGCTACAGGTAAGAGTGCACAAATTCCATTATATACTTGGTTGCCCGATGCGATGGCAGGCCCTACTCCTGTATCTGCTTTGATTCATGCTGCAACAATGGTTACTGCGGGTATCTATATGATAGCACGTAGTGGTGCGTTATATAGTCTGGCCCCCATGATTTTGCAGGTTGTAGCTATTATTGGTTTGGCAACAGCAATTTTCGCTGCAACTATTGCAATCAAACAGTATGACATTAAAAAAGTATTGGCCTACTCTACAGTAAGTCAGCTTGGTTTCATGTTCCTTGCCTTAGGTGTAGGTTCATATACTACTGCAGTTTTCCATGTTATGACTCATGCATTCTTCAAGGCTCTTTTATTCCTTGGTTCTGGTAGTGTCATTCATGCTATGGGCGGAGAGCAGGACATACGTAAAATGGGTGGACTAGGCAAGCATATGGGTATTACCCAGGCTACCTTCCTTATTGGTTGTTTGGCTATATCGGGTATTCCTGGACTATCGGGATTCTTCTCTAAGGATGCCATATTATCTGAAGCATTTGCCTACAACCCGATGTTCTATATTTTAGGTATTGGTGCAGCTATGATGACTGCCTTCTATATGTTCAGGTTATACTTCCTTACTTTCCGTGGTAGTTTCCGTGGCACAGAAGAGCAACACCATCATTTACATGAAAGCCCTGCAGCCATTACTATACCATTGATTGTCTTAGCTATTCTATCAATCGTAGGTGGTTATGTAGGTCTTCCTGAAGTAATGAGCGAGCATAATGCTATCAATTCATTCCTTAGCCCAGTAGTTAGGAATTTCGGCGAACATCATTTGGCTGCCGGTACCGAATGGGCTTTAATGGGTGTTTCAGTTATAGCATCAGTAATTATGATTGGTCTGGCATTCTCAATCAATAAGAAACCTAAGTTTGAACCTAATAAAGGATTGGCTCTTGCCCTTGAAAACAAATGGTATGTTGATGAACTATATGCAACCATTGTTACTAAACCTTTGCAGCTTTTTTCAGAATTCCTCGACAAGTATGCTGAAAGGCGTGGTATTGATGGCTTGGTAAATGGCGTAGGTAAATCAGTGAGATGGGGTGGTGACCGCCTAAGGTTATTGCAGAGTGGTCAGGTAGGGTTTTATATATTCATCATGGTTTTAGGTATGGTACTTATTTTCTCACTTAGTTTTTTCTGGGTTAGATAAGTTGCTTATAGATTATCTGATGGTAGGCTTTTTTGGCCGAAAGTCAGGTATCCAAAGAATAGAAGATTTTTGAAAATAGAAATAAGTAATAAAAAAAGGGATGGCTTTTTGGTTTTCACTTTTCACTTTTGATTTGGCATAATATGATTTTAATATTTCTTATACTCATTCCGTTAATTACCGGCATATTATCATTCGCTGTAAAAGGCGAAGGGGCTAAGATGCTTGCATTAATAAGTTCTATGATTACCATGGTAGTATCAGCCCTGGTGAGTGGAACTAATTTCAAAGAAACTATATCTTATTCCCATTCGTGGATTCCTACTCTTGGTACTCAATTTAGCCTTTCTGCCGATGGTATGAGTAGCATGCTTTGTTTACTTACAGGTATTGTGGTATTGGTGGTTATGATTGCCCAGGTAAACAAGGATGTTGAGAAACCAGGTGCATTTTATGGATTCTTATTATTGTCGCAGGCTGGTTTGATGGGTGTATTCCTTTCTTCTGATGCGCTTTTATTCTATGTTTTTTGGGAATTAGCTTTGATACCAGTTTACTTCTTGTGTTCTCAGTGGGGCGGCGAAAAAAGAATTCCGGTTACCTTCAAGTTCTTCATTTATACTTTTCTGGGTAGTTTGATGATGTTATCAGGATTAATTTATCTTTCTCTCCAAACTCCCGGATTGACTAGTTATTCGTGGGTTGATATTGTAAGGGCAGGTAATTCATTACCACCACAAACACAGGTATGGCTTTTCTGGTTAATCTTCATTGCCTTTGCCATTAAAATGCCCATCTTCCCATTCCATACATGGCAACCAGATACTTACGAAACATCACCTACACCAGTTACTATTATTCTTAGTGCGCTAATGGTGAAAATGGGCCTCTACGCAGTACTCAGGTGGTTATTGCCTGTATTGCCTGTAGGTGTAGCTTATTGGTCTGATACCGTAGTGATATTATCTGTAATAGGTATTGTATATGCTTCCTGCATTGCAATGGTGCAAACAGATATTAAGCGTCTTATCGCTTATTCATCAATTGCGCATATGGGATTAATGAGCGCAGTAGCATTCACACATAGCACAGTAGGTATGCATGGTATTATGGTGCAAATGTTCAACCATGGTATCAATATTACCGGTATGTGGCTTATTGTAAGCATGGTTGAAAATCGCTGGGGTACACGTGATATGACTAAGTTGGGTGGCATGGCAACAATTGCTCCTAAGATGGCTATTGCCCTTGTAATAATTTCCTTAGCAAGTATTGCATTGCCGCTTACCAATGGTTTCGTTGGTGAGTTTATGTTGTTCAATGGTTTGTTCCGTGCCGATAGTGCTGCCCACATTTCATTGATGGTGATAGCTGGTTTGGGTATTATATTGGGTGCTGTTTATACCTTGAATATGATTCAGAAAACAGCTTATGGCGAAGTGTCAAAAATGATTATTGCCGAAGATTTAAGCATTAACGAATACCTGGGTTTGGCAATAATTATCAGTATAATAATAGTTTTAGGGGTTTACCCCAAGCCATTGCTCGACCTTACTGCGGGAATAGCCGGTTTGATAGTAAAGTAATATTGGGAAGCCGTTTAGGTAAGGTTTCTATGTTTTGTGAGATTGTTATAGTGCATCTAAGGTATGGATGAAGAATAGGGTGGTTTTAATAATATAATTATTAACAAAACCCTGAATCGGAATATTGATTTAGGGTAAAAAGCCCCGTAAGGGGTTTAAGGTTAGTATATGAGAGCAATAATTGCTACAACAATTTTCGGTATTATCATGATGTTTTCCGGTATTCTGGTAAACAATAAAAAGAGCATTGGCGCAATCGCCGTCCTGCTTTTTACCATTTTACTAGGTGTAAACATCTGGGATATGTGTGCTGCACCTGCCAATGCACCTCAGTTATTCCTATCAGAAACATGCCCATTGCTGCGCATTGACCCTTATTCCCTATGGTTTAATACATTGATGACTGGTTGCTCCCTCCTTTATTTATTATTGATGAATAAGGAAATACAAAAAGTGGGTGCCCATGTTGCTGAATATTTTGGTTTGATTTTCTTTATTATGTGTGGTTTGTACATACTTTCCACCTATAATAACCTGTTGATGTTGTTTATTGGTATCGAAATCCTGTCTATTCCCCAGTACATCTTAGCAGGTAGTGATAAGCGCAATCTGAAAAGCAGTGAGGCTGCCCTTAAGTATTTCCTAATGGGCTCGTTTTCTACAGGTATATTATTGATGGGTATTGCACTGCTGTATGGTGGTTCGGGTATGGCTACAGGTCATGGTTCTTTCTACATCATGGATTACGTTAGTATCCTGCATACCGACGCTTTAAATCCAGTTGCCCTTGCAGGGATTTTATTTATCATGATTGCCCTTGGCTTCAAGGTCTCTGCAGCGCCTATGCACATGTGGACTCCTGACGTTTATGATGGTGCACCTACTCCGTTCACTGCAATTATGGCTACTGTGGTAAAGGCTGCTGCATTCTTTGCCTTCCTACGCTTATTCCAGGTTGCATTCAATAGCCTAAGTGCCCATTGGACTCTGGTACTCGCTGTTATCACTGCTGCTACCTTACTAGTTGGTAATGTTACTGCTGTCTTCCAGCAAAGCGTGAAGCGAATGTTGGCCTATTCATCTATTGCACAGGCTGGCTTTATGTTGTTTGCTGTTTTGGCAGTTAATTCTACTGCATGGCAGGGAATTATCATTTACGCAGTAGCTTATAGTGTTGCAACAATCGGTTTATTCTCAGTATTGGTTAAGTTGAAAGATTATACCTATGATGGATTCAATGGATTAGCTAAGACAAATCCACTACTAGCTTTCACAGCTACCATATTTTTATTCTCTTTAGCAGGAATCCCGCTTACAGGTGGCTTTATGGCTAAATACTATGTGCTATTGGCAGTGGTTCAGCAGGGACAATTAATGTGGTTGGTGATTTTTGCCCTATTGATGGCCGCCATAAGTGTTTATTACTATTTCAGGGTAATCATCGCTATGTACTTTAAACCAGGTAATGCAGAACTGATTTCCCCTGTTACAGATACCGACAAGTTCTTGTTGATTGTTACCTGTATTATTGTTCTGCTGATTGGTATTGTTCCCCAATTGTTTCTTACTGTATTTAAGGTTTAGGTCAGACTTACCTGATTTGATTTGTTCTTATATTTGCATAAATCTTACCCAATGGAATTGGCAAATCTAGATTTGAATCAATCATATACCTACGCAGATTATCTTCAATGGGATTTCCCTGAAAGAGTAGAGCTTATTAATGGTAAACTCTATGAAATGATGGCTGGGCCTAGTAGCCGTCATCAAAAGTTATCTTTCATTATTACCGGTAATTTGTGGTTTTACATGAAAGGTAAAGATTGTCAGGTTTTCACAGCTCCATTTGATGTTCGCTTACCTGGGAAATCTAAAGATGATAAAGATATCATCACCGTAGTTCAGCCTGATA
>CAIWHI010000658.1 GCA_903912435.1 uncultured Bacteroidota bacterium
ACACTTGTTGTGGTGTGAGCTATCCTATAGATTGATATTCGGGATGTCGAACTTGTGTATGTTATGAACACCTGATTTCAGTGTTGCAACCTTCATAGCATTAGTACTTGAAATAAGCCTCAAGGTATTGACATCCACATTATCAGAGAGCGTATCCATAACATAGATGTTTTTAGCCGTATCGTTACCAGTATTCTCAAAAGTAATAGAGTAAAGTAGCTTAGTACCTGCTGTGATAAGTCCGCCTGGTTTCACTTCCATTTCATTAGGGTCGTAAGAAGCCCTTACAGTATCTATTTCAAACCAATCATTATTGGTAGTATCAGCGTCACCTGCAGTTGGGTCTACATGGTACCTTGTCTGCACAGTGTCACCAGGTGTTAACCATGTACCTGGAACTTCAAGGTGATATTCTATTATTCCACTTAGTGGATAAGCTGCTGTAATGCCATGTAATACCCAGGTAACACGGTTGCCTACAACTGAAGTTGGCGAAGGTGATGATGAGCTGAAATTGTACAATGGGCTATGGTCCATTGTTACAGTAGCGTCAGTTGGGGTACAGAATGTATTTTCAACATCAATAATACCTGAATTAGCATGCCTACCAGCCCTGGATGTAACATGTAAAGAGAGGTCGAAAGAAGATGTTGAAAGGCAGGTAAGACCAAAATACTTGGCGGCACCTGCATAAGATGTGGTGGTTATAGTATCAGTAATAACACCTGAAGCAGGGCAGTTTACATATAGACCAGCAGGCACCATAATAGGCCTGAACGTATAAACATCTCCCGGAACACCATAAGCAGTATAATAGAAACCACTGGTAGCAGATATGGTATCGACCGGAACACCATTTGAATCTACCTCCGTTAAATCTGGCAGATAATTAAGATTTTCGGTTGAATCAAATATGCAATTGGCATTGGCATCAAAATAAAAATTGATTGGGAACTGATTGCACAAGAAATAATCATTAGAATAAGTAACACTATCAACTGCTATACCACTCTCGTATAATACATGCTGAACAGTATAAGTTCCAGGCGCTGAATAGGTATGGCTAAAATCGGCATAACCACCTACACCACCCAACAACATAGTATTTGTAGCTGTAGCACCATCACCAAATGAGGTAATTATTGAGCTACCAGCCCTGTAAATAGGCGTTGTAACAAAAAACTGGGTACCGCTACATGTATTGCCGGTATATACACTAAAGCTATCGGCAACAACTGTAAGATGGCCTGGAGGCATGAGCCTTACCTGTGTAGTAACTGCATTTTCTATTGCCCGGTCGTGAGTAGTAGAACCAAATTTCTGAACAAAACCTACCACTTTTAAGTATGCAGGGTTGTAAGAAGCAGGAACAGTAAAAGTATAGGTTTGGCTTACAGAAGTGCCTGTGGAAGGATTAGTGAATGCTGACTCACCCCAAACACTACCGCCAGAGCAAAGTACATTACGCACCACGTTATTATGTGGGTAAAGGCTAACAGGCATAATAGGGTTGCCTGCTGATAAGTACCATGATGGGCTACCTGTGCATGATGTAGTATAGCTACTGCCTGCATAGTTGTGTTGGTTGTAGGCAGATGTTGTACCACTTGAAATGCTATCCTCCAACAGGTAAGCATTAAGATTCCATGTACCTGTTAGAGAGGCAAGTGCAGTACCCGTAATAGTTACTGTAAGTACCCTGGTGGTAGTATTATAAGTACTAAGCATGTCCACATCAAAATTTGGGGTAAGCACATTACGGATATTTACAAAAGAATCGAAGGGGCGCATAACTGCCACACTAGTATCAAATAAAGCCCTGTCGATGGTAGCCATCGGAAATCCAGCAATATAACCAGTACCTGTGCAAAAAGGGTCTCCTGTTACCTGCATCGGATCTGCATTGTGCCAGGAAGCAATGATGGTATTAGGATAAAGGGGTAATACTTTTTCCATAATATCCTGATAACTATCGGGATTCCAACCACCCCAGGCACCTGTTGCTTCCTCAAGTAATACATTTTTTGTGCCCATTGTGGCTACATGGTATTGGCCAAAGGCTGAGGAACCTACCAACAAGGCCATCAAACATAAATAGAGATTTTTCTTCATAAAATCGTTTTTTTAGGTTTTTTTAAAAGAAAATTCGAAATAGGTGATTTTTAAGACAAAAGACAGATTATTGCAATGAAAGGTTGGGTAAAATTAAACAAAATAATTTACGCATGTCGAATTTTTCATTGCAATAATAAAAGACCAGCAAAATGTTATGTGTTGGCTTTTTTTTGGAAATATTTTGGTAATTTTCAATCAATCTGCTTTTCCAAAAACTCTAAGGATACTGCTCCCATTGACGAGTATGGGTTTTGGAGCGCGTTAGTAAAAAATGGATTGACTGCATGGAGGCCTTACCCCGGCCCTCTGCCATTGACAAATATGGATTTATGGTACTTGTGTTGTAAAATTTAGATAGCCAATCAGAGGCCTCACCCCGGCCCTCTGCCATTGACGAGTGTGGGTTTTATGGTACTTGTTTTGCAAAATTTGATAGCCAATCAGAGGCCTCACCCCATCCCTCTGCCATTGACGAGT
>CAIWHI010000659.1 GCA_903912435.1 uncultured Bacteroidota bacterium
ATCCATAGCCGCCATTTGGGTTACATTGATATTTATTGTTAGAGCTGCGGCTGTTATGGATACTACCGTAAGAGAAGTAATATTACCACCTGCCATAAAGCTAAGAGTTGGAAGGACAGTATTGAAACGCCAGCCGGTTGGGGGCACCAGGGTCAGTATATCTGTAACAGTAGATGCACCCGGGCCACCGGTAAGGTCGCCGGGGGCAGTTTCAGTAACAGTAATAGGGCTGATGATGGTATAAGCTGGTGCACTACCACCTACAGCCTTATTTGAGCAGATCAATGTACCACCCGTAGCAGGTGTAATTGTTACCTGACCAAAAGCAGCAGATAATGAACAAATTAATAGTAGGGCAAATAATGCTGAAAATATAGATGCTTTTTTCATTTTCGATATTTTTTTACTGTTTTTATGCTACTTGTATTTTCTCAAATAATAAACACAACCTGACTGACTTAACTTACAAAAATCCAAATTCCAATACTAACCCACCTGATTATGGTATCATATCAGGCATAAGCAACAAAGCTACACAATTAATAAAAATATAACAAGGGGGTAA
Organism: uncultured Bacteroidota bacterium; assembly: GCA_903912435.1. Lineage (GTDB taxonomy): Bacteria > Bacteroidota > Bacteroidia > Chitinophagales > Chitinophagaceae > Nemorincola. The sequence continues at coordinate 566 of CAIWHI010000659.1, forward strand.
CCCTGATTTTTAATAGCAAAACCAAACTTTTTTTTGCCCTTAAATATATAGGCGTTAATGGAAGTGAATATGTTAGTGGTCAAGGTGAATATTTTTTATTCCCTTTGAAAGAAGATGAATTGAAAGGCTATGCATTATTTATCAGATAAGTATCGGGTGCTTATGAAACAGTGCCCTTACCACCGCTTGCCTACCTGTAGCCCTATATAAAGATCAGTAAAATATGCTGTTGCCGGTTGGTTAGCCATTAATGAAACTTGCTGGCTATAATATTCGGCATTAAAGCCCAACTCAACTCCTAATGCCATTTTCTTATTCCCTGAAAAATCGAAATGTACGGCTGACTTAAAATGACCACCGGGTACCACTTTCACTTCGCTAAGCCCTTTGCTGAATCCTGCATTGCCTTCTATCAAACCCTGGTCCAGGAAGTCTTTCTTAGTGTCGTCATTATACTTTACAGCACCGGGATTGCTATAAACGTTGAGATAATAGGGCTTTAACAACCCAATAGAAACACCAAAGGTATTAACCCAATGGATAGATACAGTACCGGGATCGGGCTTGCCTATAATTTGTTTTCTATAGCCCCAACCCAGTTTGAGCGCATAAAAATTATTAATCTTTCCGTAGATATAGGTATTAGTGCCAGACCCATCGGTACTTGTAGACTTGTATTCCTTAGGGTTTTTCTTTTCAGTAAACTCTATTTGCCAAATCCTCACATCATGAAAAAGGTCAACCTGCTTCAGATTCTTCGCTTTAAACTTGCCTATATCTGTGAATATACTCCACCCATTTGTATTTAACCTGAAACCACCACTAACCTCATTTAAAATAGGGTCCGGCCCTTTAGGTTTAATATAAATGACCTTATTATCAGGTTTCGAAAGGGAATCTGAGGAACGAACAGCCTTTTGCGCGATAGCCTGGGTGGCAGTTAATGCGCAAATAGTTACAAATAATAATAAGCGGCTCATTCGGTTCATAAATTACAGAGATAAAATTAAGGAATATTTTTTATCCCTACCCAATTTTAAAATTTATAAGTGAGAGAATTAACACTCCTTCCCCTGCTACACAAACGCCACTTTAGCATCAATTATTATTTTGACGATGGTAAATACTACTTTTGCAAAAACATTAAAATGACAGCTAAAGTAGTTTATACCGGAGATTTGCGTTGCGAAGCAATACATTTAAAATCGGGAAGCCAGATTGAAACTGATGCCCCGCTCGACAATCAGGGTAAGGCCGAACGCTTCTCCCCTACCGATTTGGTTACAGTAGCTTTATCTACCTGCATACTTACTACTCTAGGTATTGCCGGTAAGGCACATGACCTTAATATAGAAGGTGCAGAATGTGAGGTAGAAAAAATAATGGCTTCCGACCCACGCAGAATTTGTGGTATCAATGTGACAATCAGCTTCCCGAAAAGCAAGCCCTATAGCCAAAAACAAATGGTAATGATAGAACGCATAGCCAATACCTGCCCGGTGCACCTAAGCTTGCACCCCGACTTAGTTCAAAATATCAGTTTTATCTGGCCGACCGAATAATATTAAGGCCTATGGTACACTCCAGGCAGCGCTTGGGTAGGCAATAATTGTTGTAGAGTTGAATCATAGCCTGCGACTGTGCTGCATTTTCTGGAGC
>CAIWHI010000660.1 GCA_903912435.1 uncultured Bacteroidota bacterium
ACGTACACTCTTTCCCTACACGACGCTCTTCCGATCTATACAATATGCGCATGCCCGTATCTGCTCTATATTAAGAAGGGAGCATATTGATCTTACCCCTGGTCAGGAGCAATTTGCATCTTTTACCCCAACTTCTGATTTGCTACATCTTGAAAAGGAAATGATTCTAACACTGGAGCAATACCCTACCATACTTTCAGAATCAGGTATGGAATTTAATCCATCCCTCATATGTAATTATTCATTCAGATTGGCGCAATTATTCAATACCTTCTACGATGCCCACAGTATTTCAAAAGCTGAAACCGAAGAGAAAAAACAACTCCGCCTGATGATTATAGTTTTAACCGCATCTATCCTAAGACATGGTATGAGCTTGCTGGGAATAAGGTTGCCCGAAAAGATGTAGAACAAAGTTTTAAGCCACCACCAAAGCCCAATAAAGATAAAATGCTAAATTCTCTTGAATCGGCAATTCCCCCTTTGTGAGTTGGCTTTGAGCATTGGGAAGGGGGTTAGGGGGATGTCCTATAATTGTTATCTAGCTTATATAAAATCAGCCATATTGGTAGCAACCAAAGTAAGCACCTAAATGACAGGTTACCATGCATTCAGCTTTATTAGCAAACCCGAAGGGTTGACATTATTGTAGAAACACATATCCAAAGATTCCAGAACCCTGAATGGGTGACATTATTTGTAATTATTCCTCGAAATAACATCACCCCTTCAGGGTTCTATAAAAGCTTTAAAATATTTTCCTACAATAATACCAACCCTTCGGGTTTTCAAAATTTAATAGCCCTGCCTGGAAGGCTATCAAATTCACTTCCCTATTTCACCACAATCTCATCTACAAATACCCACGATGACCCACCAGCTGATGGATGCCAATCGAACAAATTCAATGTACCCTTTACGTCAAATTTCACGTACCTGAAACCCGCTTTGGGCGCATTAAAATTCCAAACCTCGATTAGGTTTTCTTTTTGCTGGTTGCCCTCCTTCTTTATTTCCCCTACCCTGGTATAATCTGTACCATTTTGTGATACATAGCAGGTAATTGCAGCCGGATGCAAAATCCAGCTTTTAGCATCCCATAGGGTGCTTATTTCTATTGTATGGGCATTCACCGGCTTTTCCAAATCCATCACCAATGAAAAGTTCTGCCCTTCCCAACCCAGCCAATGCACCTTATAATCATTTGCACCCCTTACCCCATTGCTCAGCATTTCCAGATTCCCATTACTGTATTTTGGTGATGGCATTGGGTCTGCCTTAACCTTTTTCCTGAATGCATAATTGCTGTTGACCTGAATATCTATAAACCTCAGGGTGCTTTCGTAATAGTCTTTTGGGCTAAGTCCATTCTCATTCAGGTGGGTAATATTAGCTCCCTTACAAGTAGCATAAAACGACTCCAGCATTTGCTTCATGGATGGTTTTAACTTAAAATCATCACCATTTTCAGTATACCAGCCCCGCTTGCCAAACATATCATTCTTGGCAATTTCCATTAGGGCATATTGCAAGGGCAAATAGGCTATTCTTAAGTGCATCAGGTCTGCCGAATCAGAATTATGGGCAGCAAATGCCTTATTGAAATAGGAATTGTATTCCTCCACATTTATTTCCGACAGGAAATCATCTTTATGACTTACTGGATGCTCATAAATATCCAGTCCGGTTCCTGATTTTATCAGTTCCACCTGCATTCGGTCTATGTATTTCCTAATCCATTTCGCACTTTCTCCATAATACCCGGTTAAAAACTGATTGATAATTTCATCCTTATTGGCATTTGGATTCCATAAGAGGCGGGATATCAGGTATAATTTCAATTCACTAAACTCCTGCCCTATCGAGATATTGGATTGCTGGAAATGAGCCCTCACATTGTTTTTGTAAAAGAATTGGATATTGGGTTGCAATACATGCAAATTGGGGAATGGGCTTACTGAATGGGCAAAATCAATGGTATAGTCCCATAGGTAGATGCGCTTACATATCTTACCCCAATCTACAATGTCCTTTACAAACGACTTACTTCCCTCATCTTCCACTATTGGTTTGCTGCGGTTTAGCTCTATGGTACATAACATTACCTGCACATTATCAAGTGGCTTTGTAACCACAGGTGCCGGTCTGGAAAACTGGTAAGCAAGGGTGGAAATAATTTTATCAGGAAACTTTTCAGCTACCTTGTTTACAAATCGGATAACCGGCCCTGCCGGGCTTTTCTCCTCATCCACAATCTTTTGGCACTTGTCGCAATGGCAATAACTGAAATTATCATTTTGACTCACCGACCAGTACAATTTATCAGGCTGCAATTTCATTTCAGAATCCAACCGGCTGATTACCAGTTTCAATACTTCGGGATTGCTGGGGCATAATTGGTCTATAATCCTCTTGCCATTCATATAGGCGAAATACTCTGGGTGGGGCTTGAAATATTCTTGCCACGGCACTAGTTTATTGAAGGTGTGCACATAATACCCCTTGGCATAATACTCGTCAATGGTATTCAGCCTGTTCCAAAAAACGAATTCTTCATCTACTTTATCAGAGATATTTACAATACGGCATTCATTGAGTGGTTCATCACTAATGTTTAGGGTGGGTAGAGTAATATCCTTTCGGGTGGGGATTACCTTACAGGTTGGGCTATAATAATGGCA